>VAWT01000052.1 GCA_005883415.1 Actinomycetota bacterium
AGCGCGAGGGGACGGTACTGCGCCTCGCCGGGTCCCCGGAGGTAGATCGCGACCGCCGGCTGCAGGTTCGCCCGTCCAGGCAGGAGTAGGTGCTCGCCGACTGCGGCGTGCTTCTCGCTGCCGCGCCGGAACGCGTCGAGCCCGTCGTACCACAGCGGGCGCGGCGGGAACGAGAACCGCACGTCCTCGCGGACGAGCGCGGCCAGCGCCTCGAAGTCGCGGCGCTCGATCGCTTCGATGTAGCGTCGCGCGACCTCCTCCTGCTGGGCGGACGAGTCCGGGCGCAGCCACTCCTCGCGCCGCGACGGCAGGCGCTCGCGCAGCCGAGCGCGCGCCCGCTGCAGCGCGCTATTGACAGCCGGCACGCTGGTGCCGAGCAGCTCTGCCGCCTCGCGCGCCGAGAACCCCGCCATGTCGCGGAGGACCAGCGCCGCCCGCTGCCGCGACGGCAGGTGCTGGATAGCGGCCACGAACCCGATCTCGAGCGTCTCGCGGGCGACCGCCGCCTCGTGCGGGGCCACCAACCGATCGGGATACGGCTCGAGCCACTGCACCTCGGCGCTGATCGGCGGGACGTTGCCGTCGGGATCGGCCGCGGGCGCGACGTCGACCGGCAGCACCCGTGGGCCGCGACGCGCCACGTAGTCGAGGCACGCGTTCGTCGCGATGCGATACAGCCAGGCGCGGAACGACCACCGCCCCTCGCGCCTGAACCGCGCCCGTGCCCGCCAGGCCCGCGCGAACGTCTCCTGCACAAGGTCCTCGGAGTCCTCGAACGACCCGACCATTCGATAGCAGTGCGCCCGCAACTCGCGCCGGTGGCGCTCGAACAGACCGGAGAAGGTCGTCTCGTCGACGTCCATCATCAGCTGAGACCGGGCTCCCGCGCGCTTCTCATCGGCCACCGCCACCTGGTACACCCGCCGTTGGCGTTCTGGGGCGGCGTCGAGCGCGCGCCATTAGCCGTAATCGCCTAGCACGCACGAGGTTGTGTAGTAAGCGATCAGGTCGACGGACACGTCCTCCGGGATCCCGTGCGTGCCGGCAGTCGTGACAGCGGGCGGGCTCACTGCTGGTCGTGCCTGTGTGTACCATCCAGGTGGATGGTAAGAGGATGGTTCTAAATGGCGAGACCGGTGCGGACGCCGCAAAAGATGGTTGATGCCGAAAGGACCGAAAAGGTCACGATCAACGTGGGGCTCGTCGACCTGGGTGAGATCGACCTTCTCGTCAGGGAGGGCTTTTTCACGAACCGCACCGATTTCATTCGTACGGCCATTCGGCGGCAGCTCGAAAGCCGGTCAGACGCCGTAGAGAGAACAGTGGCCCGCCGCGAGCTGGTTCTGGGCATAGAGCACTACGGCCGCGACGCGCTGGAGCAGCTCCGGGACTCTGGTCGCATGGTGGAGCTGCGCGTTCTCGGGCTGGCCACCATCGCCGACGACGTTTCG
The DNA here is from genome assembly GCA_005883415.1 of Actinomycetota bacterium. Lineage (GTDB taxonomy): Bacteria > Actinomycetota > Thermoleophilia > Solirubrobacterales > Solirubrobacteraceae > Palsa-465. The sequence goes on from VAWT01000052.1 coordinate 1,452, forward strand.
CCCGAGCTCGCCGTGGCGACGATCGCGCGAGTCGAGGTGCTCGGTGCCTTTCGGGCGCCGCGGGCGGTGAAGGCGGCACTCGCCTCGCGCACCACATGATCACTACCGAGCGTTCCGCCACCCTGATCGCGCGGTGACGGTCCCTGCATCTAACGACCGAGCTCTCGGCGCTAGCCGACGACGCCCTGAAAGGAAAGTGCGATGAGCCCCGATACGAACATCACGATGCGCGAGGCGTTGCGCCTCACGCGTGCCGGGCGGTTGACCGACGCCACCGCGGTTCTGCAGCGGGGGCTCGCGAGCCCCGGCGCCGCCGCGCCACGTGAATCGACGGCGTCCGCATGCCCGCGTCCGGTTGAGCGCCTCCAGGGCGCGCTGCCCGGCCTGCCAGACGTCATCAGCGCGCCCGGATCGCCGGGAGCCGCACGATCGTCGAGCGGTGGCGCGGCGGCGAGGGCTGCCGCCGCGCCGGGTGGTGAGATCCGCCACCTCACCCACACCGAGCACGCCGGGACCCGCAGCTACGACCTCTACATTCCGGCCAGCTACGCCGCTGAACCCGTTCCGCTCGTGGTCATGCTCCACGGCGGCAAGCAGAACGGATCGGAGTTCGCGGCCGCCACGCGGATGAACGAGTTCGCCGAACAGCACACCTTCCTCGTCGTCTACCCAGAGCAGTCGAGGGCGGCTAACAACGGTCGCTATTGGAACTGGTTCTCCGCGGCTGATCAGCAGGCCGATGCGGGCGAGCCGGCGATCATCGCCGGCATCACCCGCGAGGTCATGCGCGATCTCCTCGTCGACCCGACTTGCGTCTACGTCGCCGGGCTTTCCGCCGGCGGCGCGATGGCCGCCGTCATGGCCGCGACCTACCCAGACCTGTACGCGGCGGTCGGGGTGCACTCGGGCATCGCGTACCGCGCCGCTCACGACGTCGGCGACAACCTGATCGCCTCTCGGCTCGCGGCCGGCGACATCACGGGCCAGGATGCGCCGATCACGACATGCAGCGCCGGCGGGCGCAGCTACACCCGCACCGTGCACCGCAATCGCGACGGGATCGCCGCCGCGGAGTCCGTGATTGTCCACGGCGGCGGTCACGCCTGGTACGGCGGCAATCCGGTTGGCTCCTACACCGACCCGCACGGCCCTAACTCCTCCGCCGAGATAATCCGGTTCTTCCTCCAGCACCAAAGCCCTGCGACAACCTGAAGCAGCGCGGCAACACACCGCAGCGGCATGCCCTGTTGGCCGCTCGCTTTGATGGTCGCCGTCGTTATCGACAGCGCTGTCGAGATGGACCACGTGCGGCAGCCGCAGGATCGCGGACGGTGGTCACATCCGCCGTGCAATCACAAACGCCGCGATGACCACAGCACCGCGGCCAGCACGACCGAAACGACCGATACCACCAGTCCGATCAGCCATCCCTTGGAGTGCTGAGAGGTCATGATCGCAGCAATCGCCACCCCGATACCGATGATCCCGGTCGTGGCCACCACGCGCATCAGCGGCGCCTCCAGGGGCAGCCGCTTCCGGCCGCTCGGGATCATCACCTCCGCTTCTCCAGTCGCGCTACCGCCCCTGCTTCGCTTCCGCTGCGGTGCTTCCTGCCGGGTCTCAGGCTTTCCTTCGCCGTTGCTCGGGCCAATCGACACTGACGCAAGGTTACCCGCACCCGGGCTGCCACACGCAGCCTTCGGTTCGACGGCGATGGCGGTCGAGCTAGCCGAGCTGGACAGTGGGGGCACGGCCGCGGCCATTGTGTGGTGAGTGGCGACTTGGGTGGGCGGGGGCGTATGTTGCCGGGAGATGATGGTTAGTGGACAGATCGACGCTGGGGAGCTGCTCGGTGCATCGTTGCCACATCTCGTGCCCGAACGAGTCGTCGAGGTCGCATCGGCGCAAGCGGGCTGTCCGGTCGCGGTGTATGTGTTAGATCTAGAGGGGTCGTTCGCGCTGCGCTTGGCCGGCGATGTCGAACGATTTCCCCAACAGATCCGTGCCGCGGTCGGCGTCGGACCGGAGATCATTCCGGAGGCTCTGCCGCAGTTGAGGGCGCTGGTGATCGACCTCGTTGGACCATGCACACTTTGGCCGATGGTCGTGCGCGATCGCGTCATGGGCTTTCTCCTCGCTCGCGGCCGGCCGGCGTCTGATCTCGAGACGTTTGCGGGCCAGGCTGCCTTGGCACTGGAGCTGGCCTCCGGCTACACCGACGCGCTGCATGCCGTACGCCGGCGCAAGGACACCAGGCCTGCCGCCGAGATTCAGCAGAACCTGCTGCCGCCGCGGCTCGCCCGTGTTAGCGGGGCGGATGTCGCCGGGGGCGTGCTGCCCGGCTATGACGTCGGCGGCGACTTCTTTGACTACGCCGGCAACGCGGACGGCCTGTGGCTGGTCGTCGCCGACGCGACCGGCAAGGGCAACTCGGCCGCTGCGGTTTCGTCGCTTGCGATCGGCGCGCTGCGCGCGGCCCGCCGCGCCGGGGCTGGGCTGCAAGAAGCCGCGCGGCTGGCCGACGAGGCGATCTTGGCGCTCGACATCCAGCGTTACTTGACCGCAGTGGTGGGGTCCTGGGATGCCGACAGGCGACTGCTGCGGTGGATCAACTGTGGCCATCCCACGCCGCTGATCTTGCGTGCCGATGGGCGTATCGACGAACTCGACGCCGAGCGCACCTATCCGCTCGGCATCCGGTTCACGGAGCGCACATTCCCGGTCCTCAGCATTCCCGTGAGGCCCGGGGAGCGCCTCTTGCTGTACTCAGATGGAGTCAGCGAGCGCCGCACCACCGACGGCGGCCCCATCGGCGACAATGGCTTGCGCACGATCCTGACCGAGCTGGGTCCCCGCTCGCCAGCGACGACTGTGCGCGGCCTGCAAGACGCGGTGCTAAAGGCTTCCCCGGAACCGTTGCGCGACGACGCCACGCTGCTGGTCGTCGCTCCCCAGGACTGACAGCCCCAACGGGTGACACCCCGCCGCGCGGTGCTACGCGGGTAATCGTTGGCGTCGAGGGTAGCTTCCGACCGTGCGCGACGAGACCAGCGAGCCGACAACAACCATGTGCGACGACGTGGCGATCGTCACCGTTAGCGGCGAGTTCGATCTCGCACGCTGCATCAAGCTCGCCCCCGAGCTCAATGCCGTGCTGCGCTCGGAAGCGCGAGCGATCGTCATCGACCTCGAGGCCGTCTCCCTCGTGGACTCGTCCGGAATCGCGCTGCTGCTAAACGCCTTCCGGAGACTGGACCAAACCGGGCGCCAGCTCGCAATTGCCTGCCCAATCGGACCACAGCGTCGCGCCTTCGAGGTGACAGCCCTCGATCGCCACCTGCCGATGCACGAGACCCGCCAGGCCGCACTGGCTGCCGTCGGCGTCAGCTGACGGCGATTCGTAAACCCGCGGCGGCTAATCGCGGCGTGTGTTCGTTCGCGAATGTACGGAGGGGGCGTGTAGACTTAGGATCAGTAGGCGGCGGGGATGCGCGCAACGCTGAAGGGGGTTGTGATGAGTTTTCAGCAAATGCGTGGGGATGGATCGCTCGCGGCCCGGATGCGCTGTCGAAGCGTTGGGTTGCTGGCGACGGCGGTGACCGTATCCGCGATCTGGGGAGCTGGGTTGGCCCAGCCAGCGGCAGCGCAGAGCGGCATCATCTCTGCCCAAGTGCAGGCCTTGCAGGCCGCGCTAATTGGTGTCGGCCCTGGCACTGCGATGTTTGACCAGGCGGGCGCGGTACGAAACGACCTGGTGGGCGACAACACAGCCCAAGCGTGCGATGACCTGCAGGGCCTAATCAACCACACCAAGGCCCAAGCAGGAAAACAGCTCACCTCGACGCTGGCGAGCGACGTGATCGAGTCAGCAACCGGGATCAAAACCGAACTCGGCTGCGGTTCGAGCTAGGACATCCACCTGGCTTGCGGCCAGAACACTTGGCTTCAGTCATAGCGCACCGGACCGCAGGGTTCCCGAGTTTGGCGAGATCGGGGCGACGTCGGAGGCGACGAACTCTTCCGCGCTTGTCATGCCGCGTGACACGCGAGATCGAGGTCGGCGTGCTAGCTCACGGCTTCCTGACTAGCCGCCCCGGCTCGCGGTGAGATGCTGGGCGGCTCGGGCGTCCGCGCGGGGCTTGAGGAGTGTCGGGTAGCGACGACCACGGGTTCGACCCGAGACATTTGCAATCAGGTGGGCGTCGTCGGTCGCCGGGCTCGGGGTTGGAGGTATGAACGAGGGGTGTAGAGGCGCACCGTTGCGGCCTTGCCCCTGAGCGGTACGGATGGTCGCTCCTCGAAGTCATCGCTGGAAGAGCCCATGGCGCGCAGCGTGCTCTCGGTGATGAGGATGTCGTCACCGGTCAGTCGCGTGGCGGCCTCGACGCGGGCTGCCGTGTTCACTGGATCGCCGATGACCGTGAAGTCGCGCCGTCGGCCTCCGCCGATCGTGCCAGCCACGACCCGACCGGAGTTCACCCCGAGCCCGATCCGGAGTTCACCGCGGACGCCCTCGCGCACTAGCTGAGCGATGTCACAGGCGGCCGCGAGCGCGCGGGCGGCGTGATCAGCGTGGCGCTCGGGGGCGCCGAAGACGGCAAGCAGTCCGTCGCCCACGAACTTGTTGGCATGTCCGCCGTGTCCCTCGATCACGGGGACAACCGCCTCATAGAGCTCGTTTAAGCATGCAACGACCTCCTGCGCGGCCGCGCGCTCGGCGAACTCAGTGAAGCCACGCACATCGAGGAACAGGACGGAGGCCTCGATCTCCTCGCCTCGAAGATCGGTCCCCTCGGCGAGTACCCGCTCAGTCAGGGCTGGATCGACAAAGGCGCCGAAGGCCTCGCGAAGCCGCTTGCGCTCGCGCAGCCCAGCGACCATCGCATTGAACGCAGCAGCGAGTTCGCCCGTCTCGTCGGTGGAAACGACCGGCACGCGCACGGTGAGATCACCTGAGCCCAGCTGGCGTGTCGCGTTGCGAAGTTCCCTGATCGGCGCCGACACCGCGTCGGCCAACACGAGGCTCAACCAGATCGAAACGGCCGCGGTGACGCCGAATGCAACCACGCTGGCGAGCCCGACGGTGTCAAGGTTGCGGGTGTTGGGGGTAACCAACCCGCCGACGATTAGCGCTGTCCCCCACGTGACCATCGGCACCGTCGCTAGCAGTCGCTGGTGAAGCGCGACCCGCGCGAAGCGGGGAAGCGACAGTTCGGGCAGCTTCTCGCCGATGTCCCTCAGCACCGGCCGCATCGAAAGCTCAAGTCCCACGTAGCGCAGCACCCCGCACGAGATATACAGCAGGTAGGACATAGGGAACAGCAGCACGGCCTGATACGTCGGAAGGTCGAGCAGCACGGCGACCAGGACATCCGCCGCCGCGGCGCCGACAGCACCGATCGCGTACAGGCTTGGGCGTCGAACGAGCATCAACGGCAACCGCGCAGCAGCCACCCACGCAGCGGCCGCGCCTTCATCCGCTCGATCGTCGCCAAGCCAAGCCCGGGCAGGCTCGGCCGAGCGCAAGAAGTAGTGCGCGGCCAGGGCGCCCTCAACGACGTACCCGACCGCCAAGCAGGCAGCAAACAGCCCCACCTCGCCGGGGCTCAGGTCGACGTAGAGCACCAACGCAACCACACCGAACACCGATACGACAACGCCGTTGAGCATGATCCCCAAGGCGCAACCAGCGAAGTAACGCGTCCCGGTACGGCTATACAGCGCGCGTGGCGGGCCCTCGAAGAACCCGCGGCGGGCCCACCAAGTCATCACTCTGATTCGCTCATTCATAGTGGGAGTGCGGGTCCTGTGGAACTACCCGCAAGCGCGCCCCGGGGATGTTGAAGCCGGATCGAGCAACAACCGGGACGAGGTGCTGGTCTGCGAGGGCGACCTGATCGGCAAGAGCCGCGAGCAGTCGCGGTCGCTTTACTTCTGGCGGGACCGGGCCTGGCTGCAGTCCTAGCGCCGCTCAGGCGGCTCGTCCCTAAGGGGGTCTGACGAAACGACTGGCAAAACGGCTGGGAAGCGCGATGATGGAAGCATGGAAGACCGCGAGAGCGAGGGCGAGCGCAGCCGCAAGATCATCCGCCGCGCCAGGGCGGTTCGTGAGCGCGCTGCCGAGTCGCTCAGACGCGTCCGCGTGTTGCGCAAGAAGCAAGGACAGGCTGACGCAGCCCAAACGCGGCGAAGGTTTCGCAGGCAGGATTGACTACGCCGCGAGTGGTACGGCTCGCGCCTGGGCCTGGGCGCGCCGGCGCGCCGTGTTTCGCTTCAGCGACGGCACGGAGGACGGGGCCCTTCGCTGGTACGGCGACGAGGTGCTGGTTCGCGAGGGCGACCTGATCGGCAAAAGACGCGGGAGCAGCCTCGGTCGCTTCACTTCCGCCGAGACCGGGGACTGGCTTCAGTCGTAGCCAACGGCAGGCCGTCCGGAGACCGCTAGGCCGTCGGGCGGTTTCTCGCTGACCGCCGCGACAGACGTACCCCGCCCTCTGCGATGCTGGACATGTGACCGGGATCAATCCGCAAGCGCCGGTGCTGGTCACCGGGGCCAGCGGCTACATGGGTAGCTGGATCGTCCGCCGCCTGCTCGAGGAGGGCCACACCGTCCGGGGCACCGTCCGCGACCCGGACAAGGAGTCCGGACTCGAGCACCTGCACAAGCTGGCCTCCGACCATCCGGACAGACTCACCCTGGTCAAGGCCGACCTGCTCGACGACGGCGTGTTCGACTCGCCGATGCAGGGCTGCGAGCTGGTCGTGCACAACGCGTCCCCGTTCATCATCGCGGGCATCAAGGACCCCGACCGGCAGCTGGTCCAGCCCGCGCTGACCGGAACCCGCAACGTTCTCCGCGCGGTCGACGATACGCCGAGCGTCAAGCGGGTGGTGCTAACCAGCAGCGTGGCTGCGATCTACGGCGACGCCGAGGAGGCCGAGCGGGTCCCCGGCGGCGTGTTCACCGAGGAGCAGTGGAACACCACCAGCAGTCACGACCACCAGCCGTACTCGTACTCCAAGACGGTCGCGGAGCGGGAGGCGTGGCGGATCCAGCAGGACCAAGACCGCTGGGACCTGGTCACAGTGCACCCCGGGCTGGTGCTCGGCCCGTCGCTGACCACCGCTAGCGCCTCCACCAGCCTGGCCACCATGAAGCAGTTCGCGGACGGCACCATGCTGGGGGGCGCGCCGGACCTGTACTTCGGCGTGGTAGACGTACGCGACGTCGCCGAGGCGCATGTGCGTGCGGGGTTCACGCCGGAGGCGAGTGGCCGCTACGTGATCAATGCCGACACTGTGTCCCTGCCGCAGATCGGCGGGATCCTGCGCCGCCGGTTCGGCGAGTTCTACGCCTTCCCCCGCATGACGGTGCCCAAGTTCCTGTTCCAGGCGATCGGCCCCGCGGTCGGCTACACCCGCAAGTTCATCGACCGCAACGTCGGCTACCCACTGGCGTTCGACAACACGCGCAGCCGCACCGAGCTCGGCCTGAGCTACCGCCCCCCGGAGGACACCATCGCCGACCACTTCCAGCAGATGCTGGACGACGGAGTAGTCAAGCGCATCCCCTTCCTGTGAACCGGTCGCTTCACTTCCGCCGAGCGGACTGGCTTTAGCGTGACAACGCGCCCGCGTCAGCGGGCCCTTGGAGGCGCGGGGCGCGAGGCGCGGCTGCACCCGCTCATTCGACCGCCGATATGTGCGACGAGATGCGGGCTTCGGCGCGGCCCAGCACACCGAGGTCGGCGATCACGTGGTCGCCGGATTCGACCGGAACCTGGACGACAGCGCCTGTGATCAGGCGGTCGCCGGGGCGGATACAGTCGCCGACAACGGCAAGTAGCCGCCCAACCTCGTGCACCACCCGGGGATAGTCGCTACTCGGCGCACGCGCTTGGGCCCGGACCTCGCCGTTCACGATCAGTCGAGCCATGGGCCGTGCGGGCCCCGTCGGTCCGACAGGCCCGAAGACGGCCGCCCGGTGAAAGACGTTGTCCGCCACGATCTGCTGAGCGTCGTCAGACCCACCAAGATCGACGAGTTCTAGAGCGGCGCCAAAGCCGGCGATCTCGCCGTCGATACCTAGTTCAAGCGCGACCTCGGCGTCAGCGTGGAGCAGTGCGTCAGCGGTCATTCGATACATCCCGCCGTTGGGCAGCTGCGAGGCCGAGGTCAGATAGCCCACCACTGGTCCTGCGCCAATGCGCTCGCGCTCGCCGGTTCCCAGTTTCCAGCCCACGGGGCGGGCGCCCGCCTGCAGCAATTCCCTTCGCCCCTCCAGTTGCACTAACAACGCGCCGACGAGGAGGGGGTCGAAGTCGGCCACCGAGTCAAGCTACCCACGCTGGCCGTGGGGCAGCCGCCGCACGATCTCGAGCTACTCGTCGCTACCTGGCCGGCTGCGGTCGCTCGTCGCCCGCCGAGCGGGCACGATCTCCGGATCCTCGAGTCTCGGAGTGGTGATGAGCGACGCCAGAAGGGCGGCGATCTCCTCGAGTGCGACGACGTGGTTTATGACCTCGGCTCGCTGGATCGTTGCCTGGGGCATGGCGAAGCTGCTCGAGGTCGTCTGGCTGGAAGCAAGCACGGTTCCGCCGAGCCGGTGAATGGCGCTGGCCCCGGTGGCGCCGTCGTGACCGCCGCCGGACAGCACCACCGCCGTTGCCCGAGCGCGGCAGGCGGTAGCGAGCGTTGTCAAAAGAAGGTCGGCCGAGGGGCGACTAGGAGGACTCGCGCCAGAGGCGATGAGTGCGATGGCGGGACCTTCGGTGACCAGCACGTGTTTGCCCGAGGGCGCGGGGACGACAGTTCCCGCCTTCAGCCGGGCGCCGTCCTCGGCGGCGATCACGGGCAGGCGCGAACGGGATTGAAGAAGGTGAACGAGCGCGCTCTCGCGCTCGGGATCCTGGTGGATCAGGACGAGCACCGCTGCGCCGAGGCCCTCAGGCAGTCCCTCGAGGACCGTCGAGACCGCCTCGAGCCCTCCGGCGGACGCCACCAGCGCGATCACCTGCAGCTCCTCATTCGAAGAGCCAAGCACTTCAACCATCCGGCCACAGCGTACTCCCCAGCCGGACACGCGACAGCGGCCGGCGCTAGCACCAAGCTCGGGCAAGTCGGCACCGCCATTCGCGTGCTGCTGCGCTTCGAGCGCGAATCCCAAGCGGCCATTAAAAGTCCCGGGGGGCCCAGGTCCGTCTGGTCCCCCCGGGAGGGTCAGGGAAGTGGGGGCGCAGTTCCCTGACGCCAGGGGCCGAGTGTTCCAACTAGCCCTAAACCATTTATGAAGCCGCCCTCGGAAGACTGAGAGAACTCTGGGGGACCCTGTTGGGCGGCGTCAGCATCAGCACCACGGCGGCCATCGGCTGGCCGCCCTCAACCGACTCTGAATAGGAGAAACCGTGAAGCGAACCGCGCTTCGCCGGCGCGCACGACTGCGCGCCCGCAGACCGCTGCGGCGAACGGCGCCGCTCAAGCGGACACCGTCCATGGCGGCCACCGGCGCTCAGCGCGCCGCCGTCGCCGGATGGAGGTGCATCGTGTGCGGGACCGGGGAGCGGGTCGACCCAGCGCGCCACCTGAGCGGCCCGCGTCCGGGATCGGGGAGTCATCCCGGCGCGATGAGCGAAACGGACCGCTTAGGGGACGCGGGATACTGGGCGAGCCGTGTCGAAGGAGAACTTGCAGATCGTGCGGGCTGCGTTCGACGCGTACTTCCGTGGCGACGTGCCGGCGATGCTCGAGCTGGTCGATCCGGGTGTGGTGGTTACTCAGCTTCCGGATCAGCCGGACCCTCAGACCTTCCATGGGCGCGAGGGTCTGCTGCGGAGCATGGCCGAGTGGACGGGACAGTGGGCTTCACGCTGCGCGTCGGCAAGTTGGTTCGCTGGCAGATGTTCCAGTCTGAGAAGCAGGCCCTTGACGCCGCTCGCTCTGGATAACTAAGTAAGAGCCGGCCTCCGCGGCCCGAGAAGCCGCACGCGGCGACACTGTTCCGCTTCGATCAAGGCGGCAGCTACGGCATAGCGTGCTACTGAGGTAGCGTCTCCCCCGAGCCGCCCAGCTCCGTGGGGAAGTCCTTGAGCTTTGGAAGCCCGTCCTTCATGGGCAGCACGGTCGACTCGTAATTGACGTGCAACTCAGGGGTGAACGGAAACGAGGGGATAGTCGCTGCATAGACGTCGACCAAGCCCCACTGCGGGTGACGCGCCATCAGATGACCTCCACAGGCCTTGCACCACTGGCGATATGTCCGTTCATTCATGTTGAACTCGCCGATCTGGTCTTCACCCTCGATCACCTGTACCGCCTCCGTCGGCCAGAGAGTGAATGCATTGACGGGGCTAGCGGACCAGCTCCTGCAGGGGACGCAGTGGTCGTAGCCGGCCCCGGCCGGATCGCCTGTGACGACGATCTTGACGGCACCGCAATAGCACTGCCCTTGATACGTCTTCTCATCTGTGCTCATTAGCTTCTCCGTTTCTTGTATCCCGGCCGGATCGCGGCGTCGTCAGGGTACAGCGGAACCTTGAGAGCGGGAGACCTGACGGGCTGAGGACAGAACTCGAGAGGGACGGCACGGTCAGTTCCTCGGGACTTCGGGACGGGTTAGCCGTCCAGCGCCTCGCGCAGCACCGCGTCGCGGACCGGGCCGTCCGTCGGGCCGTGAAGTGAGGCGAGCACGGACACCTCAGCCGGATAGCAGGCGACCGCGCGGCACCGGCGGACCGGCAGCTCGGGCTCAGCTGCGGAGCGAAGCCCGAGGTCGGTCGGCGGCCACTGA
>VAWT01000443.1 GCA_005883415.1 Actinomycetota bacterium
CAGCGACATGCGGTCAGCGTCGAAGATCGTGGGGACCACCAGGTCGTCATCGGCGGCCACCGCGATCCCGACGTTGATCCGCGCGTACGTCTCGACCGCGCCGTCGCGAAACGACCCGTTGACCCGCGGGAAGTCGCGCAGCGCCAACGCTACCGCCTTGACGATGAAGTCGTTGTGAGAAGGAGCAGGGTCGGTGACCTCGCGCAGGCGTTCGCGCAGGCCGACCGCCGTGCTCATGTCCACCTCGCAGCGGAGCTCGAAGTCGGGCACGGTGGCGCGCGATTCGGCCATCCGCCGAGCCACGGTCTGCCGCAGGCGGGTGAGCTGGTGCACGACGGCCTCACCCTTGGCGGCCGCGATCTCCTCGCGGGGCATGGACTCCGCGGTGGCTGCGACCGCGCCGCTCCCGCCGTTCGCCGCGGCCAGCGCTCGCTCGACGTCGGCCCGGATCACGCGCCCGTTCGGCCCCGAGCCGGCAAGTGCGCCCAGGTCCACGCCCACGCGGGCCGCAAGTCGGCGAGCCAGCGGCGAGGCCTTCGCGCGTCCGGCCCGGGGAGGGGACGAACCATCGGTGACGCTCTCCGCTTCGGTCATGGCGCCGGCTGGAGTCGGCGCCGCGACCGGCTCGCGCGTCCCCGGCGCCTCGGCGGCGGCCGAGGCGAGCGTCTCTGCGCTGGACGCGCTCGGGAGCTCCTCGCCGGGTTCGCCGATCACGGCGATCGGGGCGCCCACCGGGACGCTCGCTCCCTCCCCGACGCTGAGCGCGAGCACGGTTCCGTGCGCTTCTGCCTCGTAGATGACGGTCGCCTTGTCGGTCTCGATCTCGGCGAGCGGTTGTCCCGGCTCGACGGCGTCCCCCTCGGCCACCAGCCACTGCAGGATCGTGGCCTCCTCCATGGAGTCCGACAGGCGCGGCATGGTGATCTCGAGGGCCACGTGCTCCTTCCCAGCAGGCGCCACTGCAAACGTTTGCGATACTATCGCAGAGCAGCGAACGGCTAGGAGAAGGAGGGCGGGTTGGCGAACGGAGGCGGTGGCGGTGGGGACCTGCCTGGCGCTCCGACCGGACGACTACGTTGCCGGGACCTATCGCGGCCACGGCCACGCGCTGGCCAAGGGGACTCCGCCCGAGCCGCTGGTGGCCGAGATGCTGGGGCGGGCCACCGGTGTGTGCGGCGGGCGCGCCGGCTCGATGAACGTGGTCGACGTCGAGCATGGCCTGATCGGGTGCTACGGCATCGTGGGCGGCTCGATCGCCGCCACCGTGGGCGCGGCGATGTCGGCCAAGCGGCAGGGCGGTGTCGCGGTGGCGTTCTTCGGTGACGGCGCCGTCAACCAGGCCTACTTCCACGAGTGCCTGAACATGGCCAAGGTCCTCCTGCTCCCCGCGGTGTTCGTCTGCGAGAACAACTTCTACGGCGAGTTCACGCCGATGAGCTCGGTTACCGCCGGCGGCGACATCGCGGGACGGGCGCGGGCCTACGACATGCCCTCCGCGGTCCTCGACGGCAACGACCTGTGGGCTGTGTACGAAGGCGCCTCGGAGGCCGTCGAGCGGGCGCGTAACGGCGGCGGTCCGACACTGCTCGAGTGCCAGACCTATCGCCATTACGGCCATTCCAAAAGCGACCCTGCGCCGTACCGTCCGAAGGAGGAGGTCGAGCGGTGGCTGGCTCGCGACCCGCTCAAGCTCGCCCGCGCGCGGCTGCTGGAAGAAGGTGTGACCGAGGAGCGGATCGAACAGACGGAGGCGGAGGTGGGCGCACTAATCGAGCACGCCGTCGCGGCCGCGCTGGCCGCGCCGTATCCCGATCCCGATCAGGTGGCGGCGACGGAATACCGTCGATGAGCGCGCTGGAGTTTCGAGATGCCATCCGCGACGCGCTCGCCGAGGAGCTCGAGCGCGATCCCGCGGTGATCTTCTTCGGCGAGGACGTGGCCGCCCCGGGCGGTGTCTTCAAGGTCACCACCGAGCTTTTCGAGCGGTTCGGGCCCGAGCGCGTGTTCGACACGCCGATCTCCGAGCTGGCGCTCGCCGGCGCGGCCTACGGCGCCGCGGCGACCGGACTGCGACCCGTCATCGAGGTCATGTTCGGTGACTTCATGGGGTTGACGATGGACAGCCTCGTCAACCAGGCCGCGAAGTTGTGGTACATCTCGGCCGAGCAGAGGAGCGTTCCGCTGGTGGTGCGTTCCGCCGTGGGTGCCGGTGGCAGGTTCGGAGGCATGCATTCGCAGACCCACGGGACGTGGTTCCAAGGGGTCCCGGGGCTCAAGATCGCGTTTCCGTCGTCGCCGGCCGAGGCCAAGGCATTGCTCAAGGGGGCGATTCGGGATGACAACCCGGTGCTGTTCCTCGAGCACAAGCGCCTGTACTCGGTCAAGGGCCCGCCGCCGGAGCGAGAGGTCATCGCTCTGGGTGAAGCGGCGGTCGCTCGGGCCGGAGACGATCTCACGATCGTGTCGATCGGCAAAGGCGTGCCCGATGCCCTGGCTGCGGCCGAGGAGCTGGCCGGAGAGGGGATCTCGGCCGAGGTCGTCGACCTGC
>VAWT01000053.1 GCA_005883415.1 Actinomycetota bacterium
GCGGTCAAACGTCGCTGAACATTTGGTTGATGCGGTATGGCCGTCAGGCGGCGGCCGTCGGGTCTGCACGGACGTACGTGGTTGTCGACGCAGACCAGGGGCGCGTGGTTGGCTATCACGCGCTGGCGGCTGCCGCGCTCGAGCGCGAGGCGGCAACCGCGAGGATCGTCAAGGGGATGCCGCAGTATCCGATCCCGGTTGTGCTCCTGGCTCGGCTTGCAGTGGATCTCTCCGTGGCTGGTCGAGGGCTCGGCCCGTGGTTGCTCCGTGACGCGATGACGCGCACGCTGGCCGCAGCGGAAACAATCGGCGTGCGGGCAATGCTCGTTCACGCTATCGACGAGGACGCCGCGGCGTTTTACGTCCGGCACGGTCTCGAGGCATCGCCAACCGACCCGCGACACCTGATGATCCTCATCAAAGACATCGCCGCCTCACTAAACGCGGCGAGTCAGGATCGATAGCGACCGCGCCCGCGAGACCTGAGGGCGCCCGCACGCACATTTCGGGCTAACCAGGACGAGTGGTGTCAGCAGTGGGATGCGCGTGCGATCACGAAGGTGGGAATGCGACCGATCGTAGTGGGGCACGACCGAGCGTGGTTGCTTCACGCCTCAAACGGAAGCCTCGGGCTCGTGGCCGCTGTGGCGATCAAGCAGTCACCCGCCGCGAGGCCGCGAACGGCTCATCAGCGCGGACCGCAGGCTCTGCGGGCCCCACGCCGCCGGGAGACCGCTTGCTGAGATCTTGCTAATTCCGGGCCCGGAGTCGTGCACGCTTCCCGCGCTGAGCAGGTCTGGGCTCGGCGCGGCCAGCATGCTCGTCGCGACCACGAAGCAGGACTGCCGCGAGTCTCCAGTCCTCGAGCGCGGCCCTTGATCGTGGTCGGGAGGCTGCTCCTTGACGCCTGAAGCGACCGCGCTGGGGTCATGCCTGCTGTCGTAGCGGCGCTTGCGGCACCTGCTTCCGAGTTGGTGCGCCGTGGCTCGCGTTCTGCCGGCCGTGGATGCCTCGCAAGAGAGGTGCGCTGGGCGATCAAAGCCTAGTACCGTGCCGAGACGGGCGCGGGTCTCAACTGGTCAGAGCTTCGATCGTCGGGGTTCAGAAGACATAATGGGGCGACGCTCGCAGCGGCAACCGACGTTTGGCTGAGCGGCGCCCTGAGGGAGAGCGCGAACGCCGTCCTGTGTTGCCCGCGGGCGGGCCGTGGGGTCCGGCTTGTTGATGGCCCTCCTCCTCTGCTCAGGTGTGCTAGATGATCTGCTCGATGTCGCGCTCGATGTGGTGTTCGAGCTTGTGCAGGCGTTGTAGCCGCGGGGATTTGAGCGTGCGGCCGGTGAGCAGCGTCGCCAGTGCGCAGGCGAGGAAGCAGGCGGCTCCGAGTGCAGTGTTCCAGTTTGCCCAGGCCAGGTTGAGCAGCGAGCCGGTCGAGGGAACGAGGTAGCCCGCGATCGCCGAGATGCCGAAGAAGATGCAGCCGAGCAGGTTGATCGATGACTCCCACCAGCCAGGTTGACCGCGGGCGGGCAGGCAGCCGTGCCGGGCCGAGGCGCGGTAGGCGATTGCGCCTGAGATCAGAAAGCAGGTCGAGCCGACCGCGTCTGGGCGCCATACGAGCCTGTTGTAGTTGGAGTTGGACAGGGATGTGTGCAGCGCCTGGTAGGTCGTTACGTTGAAGAACAGCGTGCCGGCGGACTGGGTGATGGCCGCTCGCCACGCCGCCCGTCCGGCGTGCGACGAGTGGCGCTCGGGGAACGCGGTGAGGCTCTGGATCGCGCCGCCGGCGGTGAACAAGATCGAGCCGACGAAGAACGTGACCGCGTCGGCGCCGGCTCCAACGAGCCGCGCATAGCCGGGGAACGGACCGATGAGAAAACACGCCGAGCCGAGCGCGAAGAACAGCGCCATCCATCGCTCGCGACTCATCGTCCTTCCTCCTGCGCGCTTAACAAATCGAGCCGGGGCGGAGTGATGTCTGCGAGCTAGTGGTGGAAGCTGGTCGAATTCTCGCTCGTGTGGACAGCTGCCGACTGCTTGTCGAGCACCGCGAGTTCGCGCTTGATGTCGGAGATCAGCAGGTCGGAGAGGTCGTGCGTGACGCCGCGGCGCACCACCACACGCAGCGCGGCGAGGTCGGTGCGGTTCTTTGGGAACGTGTATGCGGGCAGCTGCCAACCGCGGGCGCGCAGCGCGTTGGAGAGGTCGAACACGGTGTAGTGGTCGATCCCGTCGGCGAGCTTGAACGCGAACACGGGCAGCGCGTCACCCCGGGTCAGCAGCTCGAACGGACCTAGCTTCTCGATCTCCCCGGCGAGTCTCGTGGCTACCTCGCGCGCGTAGCCCTGCACCGCGGCGTAGCCGCCGAAGCCGAGGCGCAGGAAGTTGTAGTACTGCGCGACGACCTGCGCGCCGGGCCGGGAGAAGTTCAGCGCGAACGTCGGCATGTTGTCGCCGAGGTAGTTGACCCAGAAGATCAGCTCCTCGGGCAGCGCATCGGCGTCGCGCCACACTACCCAGCCGACCCCCGGATACACCAGGCCGTATTTATGCCCGGAGGCGTTGATCGACGCGACCCGCGGCAGCTGGAAGTCCCATTTCAGATCAGGGTCGACGAACGGGGCGACGAACGCGCCCGACGCGCCGTCGACGTGCACGGGGACATCGATCCCGGTGTCGCTCTCGTACTGGTCGAGCGCCGCGCAGATCTCCTCGACCGGCTCGTAGGATCCGTCGAACGTCGATCCGAGGATCGCGACCACCCCGATCGTGTTCTCGCCGCAGCGCTTCACCGCCTCCTCGGCGGACAGCGTGAAGCGATCGCCCTCCATCGGGACGAGCCGCATCTCGACATCCCAGTAGTTGGCGAATTTCTCCCAGCAGACCTGGACGTTGATTCCCATCACCAGATTCGGCTTGTCGGTCGGCTTGCCCTGCGCCTCGCGCTTGTGCTGCCAGCGGCGCTTGAGCGCCAGTCCGCCCAGCATCGCGGCTTCGCTTGACCCGGTGGTCGAACAGCCGGTTGCCTGAACCGCGTCGGGGGCGTGCCACAGCGTGCTCAGGATGTTCACGCAGCGTGTCTCGATCTCCGCGGTCTGCGGATACTCGTCCTTGTCGATCATGTTCTTATCCAGGCATTCGTCCATCAGCGATCTGGCCTGGGGCTCCATCCAGGTGGTCACGAACGTCGCGAGGTTCAGACGCGCGTTTCCGTCGATCATCAGCTCGTCATGGATGATCTGGTACGCGACGTCGGGTGGCAGCTCCCCCTTCGGGAGGGTGTGACGGGGGACGCGCTCGCCTTCGAGCATCGAGACGGGCGGGAGCGACAGGTTGACGTTGGTAGATCCGTTTGAGGTTTGCGGGTGCTTGAGCGGCATGGGTCACGCTTTCGTTTGGAGGAGTTAGGAGACAGTCGCAGTGGCCGGGCCGACAGATCACCTAAACCAGCTGACGGACCGACGACTCGCCGGCCAGCGGCTGCGTGGTGGCGCCGGGCTGTGGCCCGGTGCCGGCATCAGCGCGCTCGGAGATTGGCTCCCGCGCCCGAGCAGCCTCGGTGCCCCGTTTGTCCGGCGCGTTGTGCGTTCCGCGGCTGCGACCAGCGTCAGCTCACGCGCCCACGGCGACGGAGATTGACGGTGCCTTGGGTTTGAATGGCCGCATCTCGGCGTGGTCTGGCGAGACGATGCCGTAGGTGGATTCGGGTACCTCGTTCCAGACGCCGGCGACGTCGCCGAGCGGCTCCGAGACGATCAGCCTGGCGTCGTCTGAGAATCCGTGTAGGTCCGTCCGCTCCGGATAGAGCTCGCGCAGCGTGGGAACGTCGGTGGTGTAGAAGAGCGAGCGCGAGTTCATCTCGCTCGAGTACCGAAACGCCCAGACGCTCTCACCGTCGGCGGTCGCGATCGTGCCCTGGAACGGGTGCGGTACGTCGTGGCGCTCGGCAACCGCTTCGACGAGGCCCACGGCCTGCTCGATGGCGCTCGGCGGGTCGTCCTCTAGGCCGAAGCTCAGCGCGAGGTAGAACAGCACCTCGGTGTCGGCCTGACCCTGGATGTGCGGGTACAGCGAGGGGTCGACGGCGAGCACGAGGTCGCGTTTGATCGTGGCGAACTCGTTGAGGTAGCCGTTGTGCATGAACAGCCAGCGGTCGTGACGGAACGGGTGGCAGTTGGTCTGCTGCACCGCGCTGCCGATCGCCGCCCGAATATGCATGAAGAACAACGGGGAACTGATGTGGCCCGCGATCTCGCGCAGGTTCTGGTCGTTCCACGCCGGTTCGATGCTGTGAAAGACACCCGGGTTGTTGGCGGCGCCATACCAGCCGACGCCGAACCCGTCGCCGTTAGTGGGCTCAGCTCCGAGCCTCGAGTGCAAGCTCTGATCGACCAGCGAGTTAGTCCCCCCGTAGAGCACCTCTTCGAGGACGATGGGGGCACCGGAATATGCGAGCCAGCGGCACATTTGCCGCTCCTTTCTGTTGGGATATCGAGTAAGTCCACGTGCTTGATCCTGCGTCTATGGCGGGCCAATCCGGCGCGAGGAACCGTCGGAGTGGCGTCAATAACCCGCACCTCAACGGTGCCGAGCGCCGCCCGCCATGCCGGCATCAGAGCGCTGGTCGGGTACGCGGCCACGCCTCAGCCGACCAGGCCGATCAGACCCTTGATGACCAGCAGTGCCCCCACGGCGGTGAATCCCCTGATGGCAAACATGTGGGCATGCCGACTCACCCAAAGCTTGGCTCGTGTGATCGCCCGCGGCGTCCACGCGGGCGCGACTAGGAATGACGCCAAGGGAACCTCGAGCAGCCACATCATCACCAGGTTGAAGCCGACCACCAGCAGCACCGTCATAGTGGTCGAGTACCTGAGCTTGTGGATCTCGTGGAGACCGGCAAGGTACGACGCGCCCGGGAGCGAGAGCAGCGCGCCGATGACG
>VAWT01000439.1:0-1736 GCA_005883415.1 Actinomycetota bacterium
AGGATGCGTGCGTCGATCGCGATCCCGGCGTTGCCCGGCGCGCACATGAGCTCGGGCGCGCGCGGCGAGCGCTTCAGTGACTGGACGAGTGCGTGTTCGCGCGCGCCCGCGCCGACGACCAGGACCCTGTCAGATCGAGCCAATGAAGTCGTCGATCGGGATCGCGCTCAGCGTCTCGTACTTGGCCGTCCCGCGCGAGCCGAGCTCAAGCGACACGCGCGCGATCGTCTTCTCGTCGGGCGCCTCTACGACGTTGACGAAGTCGAACTGCCCGAGCGTCGCCCACTGCGCCTTGACCGTGGCGCCGAGCTGCTCGACCTCGCGGTTGACCTCACGGATCCGCGAGGGATTGTTCTTCACCGTCTGGACCCCCTCCGGAGTGAGGGTCGAAAGCATGATGTAGGTCGGCACTGCTCCCTCCTCAGCTAGTTGAGTGAGGCACTTCTACCTGATATCGGAGCAACGCTGCCGTCTCAGACCGCGGCGGCCGCCTCGGCTCGCTCCAGGACCAGCTCACCGTCGGCCGCGTCGACCCGGACCGTGTCGCCGGCCACGAAGCGACCTTCGAGGATCGCCAGCGCCAGCGGGTCGATGATGCGCTTCTGGATCACGCGCTTCAATGGCCGCGCGCCGTACGTCGGGTCGTAGCCGAGGTTGCCGATCAGTGTCCGTGCGCCATCCGTGAGCTCAATCCCGATCTCCCGCTCGGCCAGCCGCTGCGCGAAGCGCTCGACCTGCAAGTCGACGATCTCTGAGATCTGCTCCCGGCTCAGCGCGTGGAACTCGACGATGTCGTCCAGCCGGTTAATGAACTCGGGCTTGAAATGGGCGTCCACGCCCGCGCGGCCGCCGGGGATGTTCGAGGTCATGATCAGGACCGTGTTCTTGAACGACACAGTGCGACCCTGACCGTCGGTCAGCCGTCCGTCGTCCATCACCTGAAGCAGGGTGTGGAACACGTCCGGGTGCGCCTTTTCGATCTCGTCGAGCAGGACCACGGAGTACGGCCGCCGCCGCACCGCCTCGGTGAGCTGGCCGCCCTCCTCGTACCCTACGTAGCCCGGCGGGGCGCCCACCAGGCGCGACACCGCGTGCTTCTCCATGTACTCCGACATGTCGATCCGCACCATCGCGTCCTGGCTATCGAACATGAACTCCGCCAGCGCCCGCGCCAGCTCAGTCTTGCCGACACCGGTCGGACCGAGGAACAGGAACGTGCCGATGGGACGGTCGGGATCCTGTAGCCCGGCGCGCGAACGGCGCAGCGCCGCGGAGACGGCCTCGACCGCCTCGTCCTGGCCGATGACGCGCTGGTGCAACCGCTCCTCCATGTGGACGAGCTTCTCGATCTCGCCCTCCATCAGCCTCGAGACGGGGATTCCGGTCCACTTCGCGACGACCTCGGCGATGTCCTCGGCATCGACGTGATCCTTGAGGAACCGCTGCTCACCGGGCTCGTTCTCGGCCGACTCAGCCTCGTCGAGCTGCCTCTCGAGTTCGGGAATCGTCCCGTACTTGAGCTCGGCGGCCCGGCCCAGATCGGCCTCGCGTTCGGCGCGCTCGAGTTCGACGCGCGCTTGGACCAGTTGCGACTGGACCTCGGCAACCGTCTTCGTTGCTTCCTTCTCGCGCTGCCACTCAGCGGTCATCGCCGCGGATCGCTCATTCTCCTCAGCGAGCGCCCGCTCGAGCTGCTCGCGCCGCGCCAACGTGCCGGAGTCCTCGTCGTCCTTGAG
>VAWT01000439.1:1770-3497 GCA_005883415.1 Actinomycetota bacterium
ATGGTCCTCGTAGCGCTCCTTAAGCCCGCGGAGGATCGCGATCGTGTCCTCGACCGACGGCTCTCCGACGAACACCGGCTGGAAGCGCCGCTCGAGCGCTGCGTCCTTCTCGATGTGCTTGCGGTACTCGTCGAGCGTGGTCGCCCCGACACAACGGAGCTCGCCGCGCGCAAGCATTGGCTTGAGCATGTTGCCGGCATCGACGGCGCCCTCGGCGGCGCCGGCGCCCACGATCGTGTGCAGCTCGTCGATGAACACGACGATCTGCCCCTTCGCGTCCGCAATCTCCTTCAGGACAGCCTTCAGCCGGTCCTCGAATTCCCCCCTGTATTTGGAGCCCGCGACCATCGCGCCGATGTCAAGGGCGATCAGGCGGCGATCGCGCAGCCCCTCCGGCACG
This sequence comes from Actinomycetota bacterium, assembly GCA_005883415.1. Classification (GTDB taxonomy): domain Bacteria; phylum Actinomycetota; class Thermoleophilia; order Solirubrobacterales; family Solirubrobacteraceae; genus Palsa-465. Next base: position 2,171 of record VAWT01000439.1, read on the forward strand.
TCGCCTTCCACGATCCGCCGCGCGAGTCCCTCGACGATCGCGGTCTTGCCGACTCCAGGCTCGCCGATCAGCACCGGGTTGTTCTTGGTGCGTCGCGAGAGCACCTGGATCACCCGGCGGATCTCGTCGTCGCGGCCGATCACCGGGTCGAGCTTGCTCTGCTCCGCGGCCTCGGTCAGGTCGCGCCCGTACTTCTCGAGCGCCTGGAACTTGTCCTCGGGGTGCTGGTCGGTGACGCGGTGGCTGCCCCGCACCTCCTGGATCGCCGCCAGCAGCTGATCCCGGGACCCGCCGGCCGCGCGAAGCGTGTCTCCCGCCTTGCCGGGATGCGCGGCGATCGCGAGCAGCAGATGCTCTGTCGAGACATACTCGTCCCCCAGCTCCCGCATCTCCTTCTCGGCGTCGCGGAGCACCTGGACGAGCTCTCCGGAGCCGCCCGCGGGCTCGGAGGAGCCGCTGCCGGTGACGGTCGGCAGCGCGTCGAGCGCGGGACCCAGCGTCTGCCGGATCGCGGCAGGGTCGCTCCCGAGCTTGCGAAGCACGGGAACCACGACGCCGCCATCCTGCTCCAGCAGCACAGCGAGCAGGTGCTCGGGGGTCGTCTGAGGGTTGCGGCGCTCGTCCGCGAGCCCCTGTGCGGCTTGCAGCGCCTCCTGGGATTTGATCGTGAATCTGTCTGGTTGCATCTCGTCCTCGTCCAAATCTAAGTCTAACGGACTTAGATTTTAGCCTAGATCTTCAGGGGGTTCAGGCGCCCTTTTCCGGCCTGTGGACCCGAATCCTGAATCGTTGAAGATCAGCGTTTCGCACGATCGCCCCGCCCTTCTCGTACGGAACGAGCTCGGCCCGCAGCTCTCGCCGCATCGCCTCGAGTCGCGCGACCTCAGCCTTCAGCTCGGCCGCGCGCTTCTCGAGCGCCTTGACCTTCCGAGACATTGAGTGGAGCTCCTCCTCAAGCTCGAACACACGCTCCACCCCGGCCAGGTTCATCCCCAGCTCGGCGGTCATCTCCTGGATGCGCCGCAGCCGCTCCACGTCCTGATGCGAGTACAGGCGGGTCCCCTTGGGCGAGCGCTTGGGCTCGATCAGGCCGCGCGCCTCGTACATCCTGAGCGTCTGCGGATGCATGTCCGCGAGCTCCGCCGCGACCGAGATCATGAACACGCCCCGGTCGGAGGAGACATCGATCCGCCTGGCCGAGATCCGGGTTCGCCGGGCGGCCATCAGCGCTCAGCCCCCTTCGTGAACAGACCCGAGCGCGGGTTGCCGTTCATCACCTTCGAGAGCCGGTCGATGGCCTCGTCCTGCTCGGGAGAGAGCGAGGCGG
>VAWT01000054.1 GCA_005883415.1 Actinomycetota bacterium
CGAGACGATGGGTAGGCGGTGGATCGGCACCGCGCCCAGTCAACAACGATTCAGAGGAGAAGGGAATGGCCACAGCGAGCAGCCAGCGAAAGCAGCAGGGGAACGGGATGCTGAAGGAGGCCTCGGGCCACGTCGCGCGCACCGCCGAGGCGACGGTGACCGAGAAGCCGAGCAGGCAAGAGGTGATCTGGGATCTTGCTCTGCTCGGGGCCGGGGCACTTGAGGCGATCAGCCCGCCGGCGGCACTCGCTGGGATAGCGGTGAATCGGCTCCTGCACGTCGCGAAGTGAGGACAGCCGCTCCGGGAGGGCGCCGCGCGCACGAGACCCGCCGCGTGTCGCCCCATGCGGCGCTAGGTTTTCTGAGCCGGCATCGTGGCTGCGCCCGACGGCGACCCGGAGCCGGTCATCGAGCTAACGGGCTTGGTGGTCGTCCCACTGCCCGTACGAGAGGGGTCAGGTCCCGAGGAAGACCATGGGCCAGTCGATGCCGTGGCGCCGACGCTGCCGATCGTGGTCGCGCTCGAGCTGCAAGCCGATGTCGTGAGGGGCGGGCTCGTCGTGTCCTGGGGTGGTGTCGTCGTGCTCTGGCAGACCGGCGGGGTTGAACCAGCGTCGGCGGATACCGCTGCCGTTTGAGTGCCGGTGGCGTCGGTGCCACCAGCGGATGGCTGAGGCGGGCCCGAGGTTTGTGCGCTCGCTGCGGCCGAGTTACCGGTTGATGCGGCACGCTGTATCGGGATCCGCCGGCCGTGGCTGCGCTGCGCGCGGCCCGTCGGCGCGCGTGTCTGCCGGGCCGTCGCCGGCGGGTTGGAGTAAAGAGTGGCGGCCGCGGTGGCCGCGACGGTGCCCTCTGCGGAGGTCGCTTGGCCGACGGTGACAGCCCGCTTTACGTGGTGCACGGGAGCTGGCGCCAGCTGGGCAGCGAGCGTCTGCTGAACCTCAACGGCTCCACCTGCTGTGACCACCGCCGCGGCCACAACCGCCGCGACGTGACTCGTCGCCGTTCCGATGAATGTTCCCCCTGCGGTCGCGGTTCCGCCAAATGCGGCTACACCGCTGCCCGTCCCGCCGGCTGCGGCTCCTCCGCCGCTCTCGACTCCGAGCAGCCGCGCCAGCGCTCCGAAAGGCCCGATCGCCGGGGTCAGAGCTGCCAGCTGGCGACTGACGCTCCGAAGCTCCGAGCGGTAGTCCCGACACCCGGAGCAGTCGTGCAGGTGACGGCGCGCAATGCCGCTTGCACGGACGCCACGGTCGTGGGCAGTTGCCAGCTCGGTGCGGATCTCCTGGCATGCGGTATCTCGCGCTTCGACAGCGGCCGCGAGGCCGACTCTGGCCCGAACCAGCAGCGACTTCACCGCCGGGACGGACAGGTCCAGCACCCCGGCGATCTCGCGGTAGGCCATCCCACTCAGCTCGCGCATCAAAAGCGCCGAACGCTGCTGGTCGGGAAGGCGGCCAATATCGACGATCAGCCGGCGCAGCGACTCGCGATGCTCACTCTGCACCACAGGGTCGCCGGCCAGGCTGGGAGCCAGCTCAAGTGTCTCGAGAACGGGCGGCATCGGCCGCCGGAGCTCGTCAACGCAGCGGTTGTGGGCGATGCGGTACAGCCAGGGCCGCAGGCTCAGCTCGCGGCCGTGGGCGCGCAAGCCGGCGTACGCACGAACGAACACGTCCTGGAGCACATCCTCGGCGTCGGGATGTAGTCCCGCCAGCATCTGACGCACGTACGCCAGTAGCCGAGCACGGTAGCGGTCGTGGATGACCCGGAAGGCATCCTCGTGTCCCTCTCGGAACAGCCCTACGAGCTGCTGGTCCGAGCGCAGCCTGAGAAGTGGGGTCGCAAGCCTGACACCACTCCGTCCTCGCCCAGCCCTGGCATGGATGGCAGAAGCTTCCACGTGAATCAACCGCTTTAACGTCGCGGGGTACCGGCGAGTTTCGGCCAAGCGGTTGGCAGCGGCACCCTTGTCGGCCCGCTTCTGGAACCCGACCGGACACGGAACGCCAACCTCGTCGCCAGCGGTGGGCTAGGGCTGCGTCGTGGACGCTTGCTCCGTGCGGTTCCGCTGAAGAACGTGATAGGTTCGCGCGCTACATAACGAGCCGAGTCGCAGTGCCACCCGTGGCCTGCGAGCGGGGGACCCGAAGCGATCGACTTGGTCGCCGGGGCGAATCGCCGCCGTCGCCCGGCGTAGCGCACAAGCGCGAGCCCGTCAGCTAACTCCGCAGGCTCTCCCAGTCGCCCCAACAAGGAGGATTCGTGGACCCCGTCCGAGACCTTGGGCGGATTGAGCCGTGGCAAGCATCACTCGAGCGCTCGCGCGCGCGGAGGAGTAAGTCGAGCCCTCCGAGTAAGTCGAGCCCTCCGAGTAAGTCGAGCCCTCCGAGTAAGTCGAGCCCTCCGAGTAAGTCGAGCCCTCCGGTCAGGCGACAGGAGCGGCGACCGGAACGAGACCTTGTGCACAGAGCGTCGCCGCGCCGACCGGAGCGAGGCCGTTCGCAGAGGCCGTGGCGGCGCCGGCCGGCCACCGATCGCCACCGGGCCGTGGCGCGCAAGCCTAGGCGCGCGCGGATGCTCGTCATGGGCGCCGGGCTCGTCTTTGCCACTGCGTCGGTGCTCGCCATCCTGCCGGGCGCGCTTGCCGGTCGAAGCGGCCGGGCCTGGGTAATTGCGGCGAGAGCGCCCGCCGTTCCGGCGAGGGCACACTCCGGCTCGGACGGGGCAGGACCTATATCCCAGTCGGTCGTGCCCAAGGCCGCGGGGCTGATTCCGGGGTGTCACGCGGCGAGCCGCGGTAGCCATTACGTCAATCCGCTTGCGCGCGCGCGCGTGAAGCCCGAGCGGATCGACCAGGGCGTCGACTATGCCGGCGCGGGGACACTTGCGGCGATCGGTGCCGCCAAGATCACCTACGTGGCGACGACTGGAACCGGGTGGCCGGGGTCGTTCATCGAGTACCGGCTCCTCGACGGCACTTATGCGGGCTGCTACGTCTACTACGCCGAAGGGGTGAACCCGACGGCTGGCCTACGGGTTGGGCAGATGGTGGCCGCCGGCCAGCCGATCGCGAGCATCATCCCCGGCTGGGCAACCGGGGTCGAGCTCGGGTGGGGCGCCGGGATTAGCACGGTGACCTACGCGGCAAAAACGCACCAATGGAATGCCACCAGCGATGCGAACAGCAAGGCGAGCGCTGCCGGCAAGAGCTTCTCGGCGCTGATCGCCTCGTTAGGCGGTCCAGCCGGGAAGGTGGAGGGGTAGCCCGGCATCCTGACTCGCGCGGAGGGCGGCGCTAGCGTGGCGGACGCCTGCTTTACCTCAATGGGGACCCTTGTGCGATGAGTTCTGCCTTCTCCGACGGTCCGTTACAGCAGGAACGCGAGACACAGGAGTGCACATGAGCAAGCTGAGACTCAGCATCACGATGTCTCTGGACGGTTACGTCGCCGGCCCCGATCAAAGCGAGGAGAACCCGCTCGGCGTGGGTGGGATGGAACTACACCAGTGGTTCTTTCCGCTGGAGGAATTTCGAGAGATGCATGGTGAAGCTGGAGGGGAGGTCAACGCGAGCTCTGCCATCGTGGAGGAACGCCGGGCGAACATTGGCTCCACGATCATGGGCCGCAACATGTTCGGACCGGTTCGCGGGCCGTGGCCTGATGAGTCGTGGCGAGGCTGGTGGGGGGAGGATCCGCCCTACCACCATCCCGTGTTCGTGCTTACCCACCATCCGCGGGAGCCGCTGGAGATGGAGGGCGATACCACGTTCTATTTCGTCAGCGACGGCATCGAGCCCGCATTGGCGCAGGCAAAGGACGCCGCTGAGGGAGGGGACGTCTGGCTCGCCGGCGGTGCATCGGCGGTCAACCAGTACCTGGCCGCCCGACTGGTGGACGAGATCGACATATCGATCGCGCCCGTCGCCTTGGGCGCTGGCGCCCGGTTGTTCGACGGAGTCGAGCGCGGCGCTCTGAAGCTCAAGCAGGTCCGGGTAGTCGACGCGCCGGGCGTCACGCACATCAAGTACGAGGTCAGCTGACCCCCCGTCGCTCGAGCCCTGACCGGCTCGCAAGCCGGGAGGCGCATATCGAACGACCGGCTATGACGCCTGCGCGGGCTTCGGCTTGGGGGGCGCCGCGCGCCTCGCGTCAGGCTGAGCACCCGGCTCCGGTCCTGCGGCCGGTGGCTGGGCCAGCGCCACCAGCTCGCTCAGGCCGCGCTCGATCCCGCGGCAGAGGACCTCGATGTCCGGAGCGGTGTCGTAGTCGCCGCTGACGCCGAAGCTGAGCGCGCCGTCGTAGGAGAAGATCGCGACCGCCACCCGGACGCTCGCGAACAAAGGGATGTAGGGAAAGGACTCGAGCAACCGCCGTCCGGCGAGGTACAGTGGGAACTGCGGGCCCGGGACGTTGGTGGTGCCCGTGTTGAGCGCGTGCTGGGGCAGCCTGCTGGCCACGCGCGCGCCGAGCGCGAGCAGCATCGGCGGAGCGAAGCCCGACAGCGAGGTAAGCGTCTCTCCGGCGACCGCCTGCTTCTGACCGAGACCGGAACCAGCGTGCGCAGCACGCGGTCAACCGGCTCTCCGCGGGATTCGAGCAGCTCGCGGAAGCCGTGGGTGATGGCCGCCAGCACGACGTCGTTGACGGTGCCGCCGAACGACTGCCGCACGAGCCGCACATCCGACAACCGCCCGCGAGCCCAGTCCCACCTGCGGTGCGGGCCCAGCGGGCCGTTGAGCGACGAGGACTCGCCGCGCCGGGCGACACCGGCGAACCCCGCCAGCCCCCGCGAGGTGTCGGCGAGCACCGAGGCCAACTTGCGCGGAGCTCGGAAAGCGCCGACGAGCTGCTCGGCGGCGATGAACGGGTTGAGGCCCCGCTCGCGGATCGCGTCGGCCAGCAGCCGCGCCGAGCCCGGCGCCGGCTCCGCCATCCACGAGTCGGGCGGTAGAGGTTCGGGGTTGCGCTCCGTGTCGAGCAGCACAGTCATGAGGTCCGTCCCGGCGACGCCGTCGACCATCGCGTGGTGCACCTTCGAGATCAGCGCCCAACGGCCCTCGTCCAGACCCTCCGCCACCCACATCTCCCACAGCGGCTTGGCACGGTCGAGGTTCTGAGACATCACCCGGCCGACCAGCGTGCGCAGCTCCCGATCGCCACCCGGCGCGGGCAGGGCGGTCCGCCGGACGTGATAGCCGAGGTTGAAGTGCGGATCGTCCACCCACACCGGACGCGCGAGCGCGAACGGTACGAAGCGGACGATCTGCCGGTAGCGCGGCACGAGCGCGAGCTTGCCCTCGATCATCGCCATCACCTCTGCGAACGGGGGCGGCGGGCCCTCAAAGATGCTCACGCCGCCGACGTGCATCGGGCGGTCGTCGCTCTCGACGTGCAGGAAAGACGCGTCCTGCGCGCTCATCCGTTGCATCTCGCTCTCCTCTCCGTAGCCGTCGCCTCAGGGAACCGCCAGCACGAGCTTGCCGATGTTCTCTCCGGCGAACAGCTTGAGCAGCGTTTCCGGGAAGGCTTGCACGCCGCCTTCGACGACGTGCTCGCGGGAGACGAGCTTACCCTCGCGCAGCCAGCCTGCGAGCTCGGTGATCGCCTCCTGGTAGCGAGGGAGATAGTCGAACACGACGAAGCCGGTCATGGTGCCGCGGGCGGCGATCAGCGCCAGGTAGTTGGATGGGCCGCGGATCTGCTTAGCGTTGTATTGCGAGATGCCGCCGCTGATCACAATTCGCGCTCCTCGCGCCAGCCTGGTCAGGACCGCGTCCAGCACATCACCGCCCACGTTGTCGAAGAACACGTCCACCCGATCGGGCGCGTGTCCGCGCAGGGCCTGGCGGACGTCTTCTGACTTGTAGTCGATCGCCGCGTCGAAGGCGAGCTCGTCGACGGTCCAGGCGCACTTCTCCGGCCCGCCGGCGATCCCGATCACCCGGCAGCCCTTGAGCTTGGCGATCTGGCCGGCGACGCTCCCGACCGAGCCGGCCGCTCCCGAGACAACCACGGTCTCGCCCTCCTTCAACCGGCCCACGTCCAGCAGCCCGAAGTACGCCGTAATCCCGGTAATGCCCAGCGCGCCGAGGTAGGTCGGCAGCGGGGCGAGCGCCGGATCGATCTTGTTCACGCCGCTTCCGTCCGAGCGCGCGAACTCCTGTACACCGAAGGCGCCGGAGACATGATCTCCGACTGCGAAGTCCGGATGCTCGGACGCCGCCACCTTCCCCAGCGCGAGCGCGCGCATCACCGCTCCGATCTCGACCGGTGGGATGTACGAGCGGACGTCGTTCATCCACCCGCGCATCGCCGGATCGATCGACAGATGCGACACCTCGACGACAAACTCATTTGAAGCAGGCGCCGGTACGGGCTCCGTGGTCACCTCCCAGCTGGACGCGTCGGGCAATCCGGTCGGCCGCGCGGCGAGGCGGACTTGATGGTTGGTCTGGCTCATCGTTATCTCCTTGGTCTAGCCCAGGCGCTGCCACAACCGTCTGCCACGCCGCCTGGCTGGTGACGATCGCCGCCGTTCGCTTCATTGGGCGTCGTCACCGACAACGCTAGACTAATCGTCGAGCTTTGTCAACACTATGTCGATTTATATAGACAGACAGTTGACAACTTGCGGTCGGTGGGCCATCGTTTGCCCAGATGGGCGAAGCCGCTCCGTCTACCCGCCGCCGCACTGCGCGCAAGGGCGACCTCACCGAGCGACGCCTCATGCGCGAGGCTGAGGCGCTGCTTGCCGCCCGCCCGCTCGCCTCGATCGGCGTCGACGAGATCGCCACGGCCGCCGGCATTTCCCGCTCCTCGTTCTATTTCTACTTCGCGTCGCGCGAGGCGCTCCTGCGCGCTCTCGGCGAACAAGCGCACCACGAGGTGCTGACCAGCGCCGAGCGCTGGCTCAACCGGACCCACGAGCCGCCGGAAGAGGTGATCACCCGGGCCCTGGCCGACAACCTCGCGTTGTGGCGCAGGCGCGGCCCGGTGTTGCGCGCCCTCTACGACACGCGGAACAGTGATCCGGAGAGCGCGGCGCTGTGGCGCGCGATTGCGCGGCGGTACGTCGATGCCACCGCCGCCCAGATCGACCGCGAGCGCGACGCTGGGCTGGCGCACCCCGCGCCTCCCGACGCCCGCCAGCTCGCGGCGGCGCTCACCGGCATGAACCTCCGGGCCTTCTACGACGCATCCCAGCGTTCGCCATCGCCACAAGGCGACCGTGAGCTGGTGCAAACGCTCGCCACGGTCTGGATACGCACCGTGTACCGACACGGAAGCGTTCAGCCGAGCCGGACGCCGGCCAGCTGACGCCCCTGGGCCACGAGGCGGCCGGTGCGATCCCAGACATTGCAGGACTCATCCACCCGCTGCCCGTCGATCACCTCCGCCCGCTGCAGCACCCGCACAGGGCCGGGTGCCGGAAGCCCGCGGACGTAGACGGTGAGCTCAAGGGTCGGCACCCAGCCTGAGAACTCGATGTCGAACGTCGCGGGCGGAAATGCGTCGACCGCGAACAACAGCGACACGGGATCGAAATCCTCCTCGCCCGGGAGTGCTAGCCAGCCCCTCAGTTCTCCACGCCCGCTCGGGTCGCCCCTGGTGAACCCGCTCGCGTCGGGATCGAGGCGTACCTCGATCTGCTCCATGATCGCGACGCGTTTTCCGTCCG
>VAWT01000233.1 GCA_005883415.1 Actinomycetota bacterium
TCTGACCTCCATGCTCGCACCCGCACTGATCTTCCAACCGCTTGTGGACGTCTTCGAGGCGATCCTCAAGTTCTTCCACAACAACGTCGGCGTGTCCTGGGGCTGGTCGATTGTCCTCCTGACGGTCGTGGTCCGAGCGGTCCTGCTGCCTCTGACCGTCAAGCAGTTTCATTCCATGCAGAAGATGCAGCGGCTGACCCCTGAGCTGAAGCGAATCCAGGCCAAGTACAAGCAAGACAAACAGCGCCAGCAGCAGGAGCTCATGAAGCTCTACCAGGAGCATGGCGTAAATCCGTTTGGCTCTTGTCTGCCGCTGGTTGCGCAGTTGCCCGTGTTTATCGGGCTCTATTACATGCTCCGGACGACCCTGCGGCCGGATATCTGTCCGGGAGTTCAGGCTGTCTACCGAGCGAACTACGCGGCCGTCCATCACGTGTCGCTCCACGCCGCGCAGGGCCAGACGACCCCCTGCGGGCACGCTCCGGGGGCCAGCTTCCTGTTCATTCCCGACCTGACGAACAAGGCGACCGGCGCAGTGCTGATCGCCTTGCTCATCCTCTACGTCGGCACCCAACTCGCGTCGTCGCTGATGATGTCGACCCCGCAGATGGACAAGAACCAGCGGCGCTTGATGCTGGCGCTGCCGCTCGTGTTCGTCTTCGTCATCATCGGATTTCCCGCTGGAGTCCTGGTCTACTGGATCACGACGAACCTGTGGACGATGGGGCAGCAGTACTTCATTCGCCGTCGCCTAGGGCCGATGACGCCGATCGCCGTAACGGCCGACGGCGATGCGGCAGCCGCGAAGGGAGCGCCTCCGAAGGCCGAACCGAGTGCCGCCCCAAACGGCGCTTCGACCGGCGGCGGGTTTGGCGGGCTGTTGCGTGGGCTGACGAAGGGCGAGGAGCAACGCGAGACGGTGCCCGCCGGCCAACGGAGCCGCACTCGGACCTCCGCCCCACCGCCGCCTCCGCGCAAGAAGAAGAAGCGCTCCGGTCGCCGGAGGTAGCGTGAGCGCGACCGGAGGCGGGGAGGTCTCGCAGTTCGGGGATCCGGGCGGCAACGCCACGAGTGAGGCGTCTGCTCGCGTCAGGGACCTGCTGGAGCGGATCGCCCAGGCCGCGGGCGTCCCAGCTCGGGTCAACGTCCGCGAGAACGATGAACGCATCTGGGGCGAGTTCGCGGGCGAGGACATGGGGATCCTGATCGGACACCACGGCGAGACGATCGACGCGATCCAACATCTCGCCTACCGAATTGCGTTTCGAGGTGCGAGCGGCCGGAAGGCCGTCGTGGTGGATGCAGCCGGGTATCGCGAGCGGCGGGCAGTCGCGCTTCGCGCAGCCGCCGACCAGGCGGCCGAGGCCGCGGTGCACGATGGGCGGCCGGTGCCGCTCGAGGCGATGAGCGCGATCGAGCGCAAGCTCGTCCACGAGCACCTGCGAACCCGGCGCGACGTGGAGACCTACAGCGAAGGGGAAGAGCCGGACAGGCGGCTGGTCGTGGCACCGCTTGTGTGAGGGCGCCGGTGACGCCTGAAGAGGTCAAGCCGCGGCGCCCGTTTCACGTTTTTCCTAGCGGTGAAACAACCGACTCTTGCGCTACAACACCGCGTGTGGCCGAGCTGAGCGACTTCGACCGGGGCGTGATCGTCGGGTTGCTGATCGGCGAAGGGTCATTCGGGGGCGACGGCAAGCAGCCTCAAGTGACGCTTCGGATGCATGTGCGGCACGAGGCGCTGTTCCGGTGGCTCGTTGAGCGCCTGCCCGCAACGCGGCTCTACGGCCCCTACTCGCACGGAGGTCGCTCCTACTACCAGTGGATGGCGCGCGGCCGAGCTCTGGTGAGGGATGTGCTTCCGATCCTCGAGCATCAGCTGAACGATGGCCTCGACGGCCATGCCGCGACCCGGTTTCGGGCGATGCTCGAGCGCTACGCCAGCTTCATCGAGCGCGAGCGGACCCGACGACCGCTCGAATGACAGACGGAGCCCGTCCCAGGATCGGCGAGCTCGCCCGCCGCTACTCACTGCCGCGCGCAGCCGAGCACGCGCTCGTGACGCTCCTGGAGCTGGTAATGACCGATCCCGCCGCCGCGACCGCCGTACGCAGCGAGGACGGGGTAATCGACGCTCACCTGGCTGACTCGCTGACCGCCCTCGTACTCGAGGAGGCACGGGACGCCGCCACGATCGCCGATCTCGGCTCCGGGGCCGGGTTTCCGGGGCTTCCGCTCGCGATCGCGCGCCCAGAGGCGGCGGTGGGCCTGATTGAAGGCAATGCGCGCAAATGCTGCTTCCTCGAGCGTGCGACGACCGTCTGCGGCCTACGAAACGTTCGCGTCGTGAACTCGCGCGCCGAAAGCTGGTCTGCCGGCATCGATCGCTGCGACCTGGTGACGGCGCGAGCGCTAGCTCCGCTGGCAGTGGTGGTCGAGTACGCGGCGCCGCTGCTGAAAATCGGCGGCTCTTTGCTGGCGTGGCGCGGCGGCCGCGACCGTGATTCTGAGCAAGCCGCGGCGCGCGCCGCCGATGTGCTCGGCCTCGAGCCCCGGAAGCCCATGCCGGTCCAGCCTTACCCGGCGTCAAGTAGGCGACACCTGCACCTCATGCTGAAGGTGAGACCCACGCCTGAGAGGTTCCCTCGCCGCCCGGGCCTGGCCACTAAACGGCCGTTGGGCTCCGGGCGGCGACCGCGCTCCGTCTGACCGCCGTCGCCGCTACCTTGCCGGGGGAGCCATGGGGAGCGTCTACGCCATCGCAAACCAAAAAGGGGGAGTCGGCAAGACGACGACGGCCGTGAACCTCGCAGCCTGCGTGGCAGAGGCCGATTACGAGTCGCTGCTGGTCGACATCGATCCGCAGGCCAATGCGACCGTGGGGCTTGGCCTGGGGCGCGACGCAAGCCCCACCATGTACGACGTCCTAGTCGGCGACGTGGCGCTCGAGGGGGCGATCCTCCCTACTGGAATCGACCATCTGTGGATCGCGCCGTCGGGTCCAGACCTGGCTGGAGCGGCGGTCGAACTGCCGCGGATCGCCGGGTCCGAGACCCGGCTCCGGGACACGCTTGAACCTGTCCGGAAGCGCTACTCGTTCACGCTGCTCGACTGTCCTCCTTCGCTCGGCCCTCTGACGGTGGGCGCGCTTGTCGCGGCAGATCGCGTGATCGTCCCGGTCCAGGCGGAGTATTTCGCGCTCGAGGGGCTTGCCGGCCTGCTGGACACCCTGTCCTTGATCCAGCGCGAACTGAACCCGCGGCTGACGGTGGCCGGGATGCTGTTGACGATGCACGACGGGCGCACCCGCTTGGCGCAGGACGTCGAGCGGGAGGTCCGCGAGCACTTTCCCGAACTGGTGTTCGACACAGTGATACCCCGCAACGTTCGCGTCGGCGAGGCCCCCAGCTTTGGCAGGCCCGTGATCCATCACGACCCCCATTGCCCCGGTGCCGATGCATATTTCGAATTCGCGAAGGAGGTTGCTGCCCGTGGCTGAGCGACAAAGAGGGATGGGCCGCGGCCTGGCCGCGATCCTGTCGGTCGTCCCCCGTGACGAGCAAGAAGAGTTCCGCGAGCTGCCAGTCGAGTTGATCGCGCCCAACCCCGCTCAACCCCGACGCGGATTTGACGAGGAGGGGTTGCTCGCGCTCGCGGAGTCGATACGAACCCGCGGTGTGCTGCAGCCTGTGCTCGTCAGACCTGTGGTGGGTGGCCGCTATGAGCTGGTCGCGGGCGAGCGCCGCTGGCGCGCGGCCCAAATGGCGGAGCTCGCGTCGATCCCCGCGATCGTCCGCCACCAGGACGATGCGGCATCGCTCGAGGTGGCGCTGATCGAGAACATGGCCCGCGAGGACCTCAACCCAGTGGACGAGGCGCGCGGCTGTGCGGCGCTCGTGGACGAGCTCGGCCTGTCCCGGGAGGAGGTGGGTCTGCGCGTCGGTCGAAGCCGAGTTGCTGTCTCGAACCTGATCCGACTGCTCGAGTTGCCGGACGAGGCGCTCGCGTTGATCCAACGCGATCAGCTCACAGAGGGCCACGGTCGCGCGCTGCTGCTGGCCGCCGACCACGATGAACGGCGCCGGCTCTCGAGAGAGGCCGCCGCCCGGCAGTGGTCGGTGCGCGAGCTCGAGCATCGGGCGCGCGGCGCCCGGCCAGCCGGAAGTACGCAGAGCCGGGCGACCGGCCGCGGCGCGCTCCATCCCGATCAGGAGGCGGCGATCGAGAGGATCTCCGACGCTCTCGGCGCGGCACTCGGCCGCGACATTGAGGTGACGGCCGCGCCCCGTGGCGAGTACCGGGCCAGGCTGTCGTTCGGGTCGATCGATGACGCGCTCGAGCTGGCTCGGAGGGTCGGCGTCAACCGGGTCGCGTAGTCGTTTCCGTCAGTGGGCGGTTGCCTGACGCGGCAGTTCCTTGATGAGGCTGGCCGTCAACCAGCCTGCCAGCGGGATCCGCCTCGCCGGCCCCTGTGGGCGAATCACGCCGCGCACGAGTCCCAGCGGCCGTATGAACAGCCGCCGCTGCACGGGGCGCTCTTTTGCGGCAAAGGCGTTGTAGGCGAGAAACAGCTCCCCGTTGACCTCGACGATGCTGCCACCGCCGGTGCCAACCCAGTGGCCGTCGCCCAGGAGCACCGGGCCCCTGCCGGTCCGTCGGAACCGTCCTAGCGGGTTCCCGCGTCGGACCGCCTCCCCCGCGCCATAGCCCGACCCGAGGTAGTAGCCGCCGCTATAGAGCAGGTACGTGGTCGTACCAAAG
>VAWT01000234.1 GCA_005883415.1 Actinomycetota bacterium
AGTCCGGGTTGGAGTGGTACTACAACCACTACCTGCAAGGAACGGACGGACAAGAGCGATTCCAGGTCAACGCGCTAGGGGACTTCAACGGCTACCTGCCCGGCCGCTCGTCGAAGGCTGGCGACGCATTGAAGCTGTCGCTCGACACGAACCTACAGCGCGCCGGCCAGCAGGCGCTTCAGCAGTCGATTGGCTCCAACGGCGCCCCGGGCGGCGCGTTCGTCGCCATGAACCCTGACAACGGCGACGTCTATGCCATGGGGTCGCTGCCGACGTTCGATCCCAACGTCTTCACCAAGCCCATCTCACAGCAGGCCTACCAGCAGCTCAACAACGCTGCCAGCGGCTACCCGCTGTTCAACCGCGCGATCCAGAGCATCGGCCCCACGGGCTCGACGTTCAAGGGCATCACCGCGGTCGCGGCGCTGCAGAGCGGTTCCTGGAGCGTGGGGGACAGCTACGACGACGGGGGCTCGTTCTGCGAGGGCGGCGGTCTCTGCCGCCGCAACGCCGGCGGCGCGGCCTACGGCGTGCTGGACATCACCCAAGCGATACAGGTCTCCTCCGACGTGTTCTTCTATAACCTCGGGGCCAGGCTCAACTCGAACGCTCCGGCTGGTGGCGCGCTCCAGCAATGGGCCCGGAAGCTCGGGATCGGCCGTCAGACCGGCGTCGATCTCGGCGGAGAGTACGCCGGCAACCTTCCGAGCCCGGCGTGGCGGACGCACATCGATCAGGAAGAAGCCGCCTGCGAACGCAAGAAGCACATCCCCTCCTGCGGCATCGCCGACGGGCGGCCTTGGTCCGAGGGAGACAACGTCAACCTGGCCGTCGGCCAGGGCGACGTCCAGGTCACGCCGCTTCAGCTCGCGACGGCTTACTCGGCCATTGCAAACGGCGGCACCGTCGTCCGCCCGCACGTCGGCGCCGCGATCCAGTCAGGCGACGGGACCGTGCTCCAGAAGGTCGATCCGCCCGGGGTCCGCCATCTGACCATCAGCTCCGACAACCTGAACGCGATCCGTGAGGGCCTGCACCAGGCCGCCCAGTCGCCCGGCGGGACCTCCTACGACGTGATGGGCAACTTCCCGCAGCAGGTCTACGGCAAGACCGGCACGGCCCAGCAAAACGGACAGAACGACACCGCCTGGTACGTGTGCTTCGTGCCCGATTGGGCCACCAACAAGCCGATCCTGGTCGCGGTGAAGGTCGAGCAGGGCGGGTTCGGCGCAATCGGCGCGGCCCCGGTGGCCCGGGAGATCCTGTCGCAGTGGTTCTCCGGCAACAAGGGACAGTACATCGCGGGGAGCTCTCGGACGCTGTGAACGTGATACCGATTCATGCCGCGGACGAGCGGGCGCCGGCGCGGCCGCGGGTCCTGATGCGGACCGACCCTGTGCTCACGCTAGGAACGCTCGCGCTGATCGCGTGCTCGCTGATCACGCTCAAGGGCGCAACGGCCACCTACATCCCGGGCAGGCCGCTGTTTTACGTGGAGCGTCAGGGGATCTATGCGGCGATCGGCGTTGTGATCGCGATAGGCCTGTCGCGGATCGACTACTCGCGGCTGCGCGAGTACAAGTACGGCTTCTACGCGATCCTGATCGGCCTCAACCTCCTGGTGTTCGGAATGCCCAAGGTGCAGGGGGCCCGACGCTGGATTCCGCTGCCGTTCTTCCAGATGCAGCCCTCGGAGTTCGGGAAGCTCCTGCTGATCCTGGCGCTGGCGGCGTTCGCGGTCGATCGCTCTCGACGGCTGCACGAGTGGCGCACCACCGCCAGGATCATGCTGCTGGCGCTGATTCCGGCGCTGGTCGTCATCCCGCAGCCGGACCTCGGGACGTCGATGGTGTTCGTCGCGATCGGGTTCGTGACCCTGTTCGTAGTGGGCACGTCGTGGAAGCACCTGGCGGCGCTGGTGGCGATGTTCGCGGCCTCGACCGCGATCGTGATCGCGGGCGCGCCTGCGCTCGGGGTGCACGTGCTGAAGCCCTACCAGCAGCAGCGGCTGACGGGCTTCCTCAACCCCTCGCACGATCCCAAGAACCAGACGTACAACATCACCGAGTCGCTGATCGCGATCGGCTCCGGTCAGAAGTCGGGTCGGGGCTCCAACGCGACCCAGACGAGACTCGACTTCCTGCCGGCCCCCAACACGGACTTCATCTTCTCGGCCGTGGGCGAGACGTATGGGTTCGCGGGGGCGGCGCTCGTGCTGTCGCTGTATGCGCTGCTCATCTGGCGAGCGTTGCGCATCATGACGATGGCCAAGAACCTCTATGGGACGGTGATCGCCGGGGGGATCCTGGCGATGCTGATGTTCCAGGTGTTCGTGAACACCGGCATGACGATCGGAATCATGCCGATCACCGGTGTGCCGTTACCGCTGATGAGCTACGGCGGATCGTCGGTGATCGTCACGCTGGCGGCGGTCGGGCTGCTGCAGTCGATACACATCCAGGCGCGAAGAACGGCTGCCGCAAAGTCCCGGGCGCTAATTTCATAAGTAGAGCTGCGCAGCGTTGCGCGCGCGGCCACGACTTTTACAAAGGACTGAATGACAATTGAAGAAGCAAGTACTGGTCAGCGTCGACCGGGGCGAGACCCGGGTTGCGCTGCTGGAGGCGACTGGCACAGTCGCACGCCGCACGGGCAGCCAGCGCCGTAATAATCGGAAGGTGGCCCGCCCGGGCGCCGGCTATCGAGTAGCCGAGCTGTACGTCGAGCGGCGCGGCAGTCGCTCAATCGTCGGAAACATCTACAAGGGCCGCGTGGACAACGTGCTCGGTGGCCTGGAGGCTGCCTTCGTCGACATCGGCCTGGAGAAGAACGGCTTCCTGCACGTCGATGAGATCGTGATGCCGGGCGTCGACGCGCCCCGTCGGGGCCGCGGCTCCTCCCGCGAGGGACGGCAGATCACGGACATGCTCAAGCCTGGGCAGGAGATCGTCGTGCAGGTGGTCAAGGATCCCCTGAAGACGAAGGGTGCCCGTCTGTCGATGGAGCTCACGATCGCGGGCCGCTACATGGTGCTCGCGCCCTACGGCGAGGGGGTCGGCGTCTCGCGCCGGCTGGAAGACGCGGAGCGCGAACGGTTACGCAAGGAGGCGGCCAAGCTCGACCTGAAAGGGGCCGGAGCGATCATCCGCACCGCGGCGCAGGGGGCCAAGCGCGCCGATCTCGAGCGCGAGCTCGTATATCTGTTCAAGCTCGCCGAGGTGCTCGAGAAGCGGGTGCGCGAGAGCCGTGCCCCGGCGCTCGTCTTCCAGGAGGCCGACCTGTCGGTGCGGGTCGTACGGGACATCTACTCCTCGGAGTTCGAGCGGGCGATCGTCGACGACCCCAAGCAGCACCACCGGCTGGTTTCGTTCTTCTCCCGCACCGCGCCCGAGCTGGTCGAGCATGTCGAGCTCTGGGAGGGCGAGCAGCCGCTGTTCGAAGCTTTCGGTATCGAGCAGGTGCTCGATTCGACGCTCGAGCGGCGCGTCGATCTTCCCAGTGGCGGCTATCTGATGATCGATTACGCCGAGGCGCTGACCGTGATCGACGTCAACTCAGGATCGTTCATCGGACGGGGGAAGGGCGCTCGGCTCGAGGACACGATCACCAAGACGAATCTCGAGGCCGCCGAGGAAGTGGTGCGGCAGCTCAGGCTGCGAGACATCGGCGGGATCATCGTCATCGACTTCATCGATATGGCGCGGGCGCGCAACCGCGACGCGGTCCTCAAGACTCTGCGCAAATCGCTCGACGAGGATCGGACGAAGACGTTCGTGGTCGAGATATCCCCGTTGGGCCTCGTCGAGATGACCAGGCAGAACGTCACCGAAGGGGTCCGGGAGATCATGACCCGTCCGTGCCCGACTTGCGCGGGCGAGGGCGTGATCAAGTCCGAGGAGACGATCGCGATCGAGTTTGGCCGCAAGATGCGGGAGCTGGCGAAGCACACGAAGTCCGAGGCGATCCTGATTCAGATAAACCCGCGCGTGTCGGCCGAATTCGTCAAGGACGATGCCAGGGCGCTCCACGCGGTCGAGCAGGAGACCGGCAAGGTGTTCGTTTTCGAGGGATCCGAGGGCCTTCCGCTTGAGTACTTCTCGGTACTGCAGGAGGGGACGCGTCAGGAGGTTGTGGACCGGGCGCTCCCGTTCCGCGAGGGCGAAGAGGTCTACGTGGAGATCGTCGAGCCTCACATGTACAGCCCGGACGATGCGGTGGCCAAGGTCGACGGTTACATCATCTCCGTCCACGGAGGGACGCCTTTCGTCGGCGAGAAGCGCCTCGTGCGGATCGAAGAAGCGGGCCGGACGTCGGCCGTCGCCTCGCTGGTCGATGTCAAGGATGGATCGAACGGTTCGGATGCAAGAGGGGCCGGCGCCGGCGACTC
Source organism: Actinomycetota bacterium (assembly GCA_005883415.1). Lineage (GTDB taxonomy): Bacteria > Actinomycetota > Thermoleophilia > Solirubrobacterales > Solirubrobacteraceae > Palsa-465. The sequence goes on from VAWT01000234.1 coordinate 4,388, forward strand.
CTCACCAGCCGGCGATGACGCTCTAGAATCGAAGCCTCGGCGCCGCGGCCGCAGAGGCGG
>VAWT01000235.1 GCA_005883415.1 Actinomycetota bacterium
TGCCGGGCACCGGCTGTCGGTGGCCGAGATCTGCACGCGGCTCAACGTCTCCGAGCAGGAGCTTCGGGAGGACATCTCGGTGCTGAACGTTGTCAACTTCGGTGCCGGTACCTACGTCCTGTACGCCGAACTCAATGACGAGGGGATGATCGAGGTCGATCCGGAGCCCTACGGCGACTCGTTCGCGCGTCCGGCGCGGCTGCTGCCGGTCGAGGCCAAGGCGCTGATCGCCGCGATCGATCTGATCGGCGAGCATATCCCCGCCGGGTCTCTGGCTTCGGTACGCGAGAAGGTCGTGGCCGCCCTGGGCGAGGATCCGTCGCACGAGGGACTTCAGATGGCCCCTCCGGCGGGGGACGACGCCGCGATCTCCCGGGTCGTGTCCCGCGCCATCGCCGATCGAGAGCTGCTGTCGATCGACTACTACAAGGAGAACGAGGACGAGTTCGCCACCCGGCTGATTGAGCCTTATGCGCTGATCAACGGCCGCGAGGGCTGGTACGTGACCAGCTACGACCGCGATCGCGAGAACGTGCGCCACTTCCGGCTTGACCGCATCAAGGCCTCCACGCCGACGGGCGAGAAATTTGACCCCCGCCCGGAGATCGACCCGGTGGCCGATGTGGACGGCTGGCCGCGGACCGGGGAGGTACCGGCGTCGCGACGAGCGCGCGTGTTGATTTCATCAGAGCGGGCCCGATGGGCACGCGAGGAGCGAACGGTGGAGGCGGAGCTCGATGACGGCTCGGTGATCGTGGAACTGGCGTTCGCGGGCCTCGATTGGCTCGTGCGCGAGGTGCTCAAGGAAGCCGGCGACGCCGTGGTGCTGGAGCCGGTGGACGCCCGTGAGGCGGTCCGTGCCGCGGCCGAGAAGATCGGCGCCGCAGCCGGACTCTCGCCGGCGTGAGCCGCGGCCAACGCCCGGCGTGAGCCGCCGCGACCAGATCAAGCTGAGCGCCGAGGAGATCGCTGAGTTCCTTGATCAGCAGCGGGTCGTGATCTGCGCCACCCTCGGGCCGCGAGGTTGGCCGCACCTGATGCCGCTGTGGTACATCGTCCGTGCGGGGGACATCTGGGCCTGGACGTACGCGAAGTCGCAGAAGGCGCGGAACCTCGAGCGAGACCCCCGCGCGACGCTCGAGCTCGAGGCCGGCGAGCAGTACCAAGTGCTGCGGGGGGTGATGATCGAGGCTCGGGCCACGATCCACCGCGACATCGCGCTCGTAGCGGACGTGGGTGCAGAGATCTACAGCCGCTACGGCGGCGGGGCGGCGGACAATGGTTTTACCGACGCCGTCCGAGCTCAAGCCGCCAAGCGCGTCGCGCTTCAGTTCAGCGCCGAGCGGATCGCCAGCTGGGACCACCGCAAGCTCGGCGGGATGTACTAGGACAGTACGCTTCGGGCGCGTGCAAGACCTCAAAGGGCTGATCCTGTCCGGCGGCAAGGGCACGCGGCTGCGCCCCATCACACACACGAGCGCCAAGCAGCTCGTCCCCGTCGCCAACAAGCCGGTGCTGTTCTACGGGATCGAAGCCATGGGCCAGGCCGGCATCGAGGACGTGGGGATCATCATCGCCCCCGAGACCGGCGAGGAGGTGAAGGCCGCGGCCGGAGACGGCTCGCGCTTCGGTGTGAAGCTCACTTATCTGCTCCAGGACGAGCCGCTAGGACTGGCGCACGCCGTTCTCACCGCGCAGGAGTTCCTCAGCGACTCGCCGTTTGTCATGTACCTCGGCGACAACCTGCTCCAGGGCGGAATCGCGGACTTGGTGGCCGCCTTTCGCTCATCTGAGCCCGACGCGCTGATCCTTCTCACCCAGGTCCCCGATCCGGAGCACTACGGCGTCGCGGAGTTGAATGACGGGAGGGTGGTACAGCTGGTCGAGAAGCCGCTCGAGCCTCACACGGACCTCGCCCTCGTCGGCGTGTACATGTTCACGCCGGCGGTCTACGACGCTGCCAAGTCGATCACGCCCTCCGGCCGCGGGGAGCTCGAGATCACCGACGCCATCCAGCACATGGTGGACGGCGGCCGGCGGGTCGAGCCCCACATCGTCAACGGCTGGTGGAAGGACACGGGCAGGCTGGAAGACATGCTTGCCGCCAACCGTCTGGTGCTGGACACCATCGACAGCCGCATCGAGGGCGAGCTGGCGGAATCGCAGGTGGACGGACGGGTGGTGATCGAGCCCGGGGCTCGGCTGGAGCGGTGCGCGGTGCGGGGCCCGGCGGTGATCGGCGCGGGGGCGTCGCTGATCGACTGCTACGTCGGGCCGTACACGGCCGTGGGCCGGGGCTGCACGATCGAGAACGCAGAGGTCGAGCACTCGATCATGCTGGAGGGGGCCGCCGTCCGCAATTTGGCGGGGCGGATGGAGTCATCGCTTCTCGGTCGCAACGTCACGATCGGCCGCGATCGGCGGCAGCCTCGTGCCTACCGCTTCATGGTGGGGGACAACTCGGAGATCGGGATCCTGTAGCTGGCATTGAGCCGCGGTGGGGTGTTGGCCTTGGCCCGTGAAGCCGTTTCATCGACAGCCTCCCAATTCCAGGCTGAGTTGCCCCATCCGAGCAATAAGGCGCAGCCGCTCGGCAGCTGATACGCGGCCGGAAAGGCCGCCGTCGTTGCGGGCGATGATCTCGGCGTTGACGACCAGCCGCTCCGGGGCGTCCCACCGCACGAACGGCTGGCTGGCGAATTCGGGGGATTGCAGGATGTCGCGGGCCGCGGCGGCGGCATCCATGCCGGCGCGCAGACGCTCGCGTACGGCTGGAGCGACGAACTCCCAGTAGGACCGCATTGCCATCACCCCGTCGAGGTCGGTCAGCGGGCCATGTCCGGGAACGACCACCTTCGGCTGAAGCTGAGCGATCCGGTCGAGCCCAGCGAGCCAGTTCTCGACCGGGCCGACCCAGATGATGGGTGTCACTCCCACGAACATCAGATCCGCTGCGAACACGACCTTCTCATCGAGGGCGTGGACGATCAGGTCACCGGGCGTGTGAGCCGGGCCAACCTCGATCAGCTCGACCTTTCGGGTACCGATGTCGAGCTCGAGCTTGCCGTCGAAGGTCAGCGTCGGCGGGGTCACCTCGACGTCACTGAAGTCGTAGGCCGCAAGCATTCCCGCGTATGAGCCGAGGCCTGCCATCTGAGCCACTCCGGGAAGCGGGAGTCGACGAGAGGCAACCCGGCCGAGCGCCCGCCCGCCCTGCGCCAGTAGCCGCAGCCGTGCCGGATCCTCGCCGAGCATGTCCGCTGCTCCCGCTCGGGTGGCGATGATCTCCGCGCCCGACAACAGCTGATTGCCCCAGCAGTGGTCGGGATCGCCGTGGGTGTTGACCAGCCGTCTGATCGGCGCGTTCGCCGTGTGTGGGCGCATCGCGTCGAGCATCCGGCGCGTGAGCCGGGTATCCCACAGGGTGTCGATGAGCAGCGACTCACCGTCGCCGACGACCAGCCCCGCATTTGACTCGCCGAGCTCGCCGTTGGGCTGAAGCCACGCGTAGAGGCCCGCGCCGAGATCGCGAAGGCCAGCCGGGTACCGGGCCGCACGACCGAGAAGGGAAAGCGTCATCTGTGGGCCGGCCACCTAGTGGCTCGAGCCCCCGCCACGCAAAGCGGAGAGCTCAGATCGTAACGAGGCCACCGCCGCCTCCAGAGCGGTCACCCTGGCGGCGAGATCACCATCTGAAGAAGGACCAACGGGTGTCGGTGGGGCTTCGTTCCTCGGCGTGTCGGCCTGGCCGAGCAGGTGCGCGAAGCGCTCCTCCTTCTGGCCCGGACGGCGCTCGAGCCGGGCGGCGTAGCGGTGATCGATCAGCTTCTGCAACACCCGCTCGACGTCGGCGAGTGTCGGAACCTGAGCCATCCGCTCGGTGCGGGCCTTGAGCTCGCCTGGCGTCTGCGGGCCACGGAGGACCAGCACGGCGAGCACGGCGAGCTCGTCGCGGCCGAGACCCAGCGCCTCCTCGGCCAGATGCCGATACTTGGTGGCCCGGCTTCCATGACCGCTCGTCAGGCGAGCCAATCCGTACCGGGAGAGACGCTGTGCCGCGTCGCGCACAGTCGCTTCGTCGTAGTCGACGACCGGATCGCGGTTCGTGGTCTGGTTGCACGCCAGTCTGAGCGCATTTAGCGATAACGGGTACTGCTCGGGCGTCGTCCAGCGCTTCTCGATCAGGCAACCGAGGACTCGCAGTTCGGGTGCCGTCAGCTCGGCGAAGTGCATAGGCTGAGGATAATTTGTGGCTCCGCCTCGAGGTGGTGGGGAAGTAATCGCTCGCTGCGGCGTCCTTCTCACCAAGATGAGAAACCTTCGCCTGACTGGCATCGCCTCGCTCGCCGCCGCAGCCATCGCCCTGGCTGCCGCGGGCTGCGGCTCCTCGTCGAAGCCGAGCACGACTGCCACGACCACCACCCCCAAGACCACGACGACCACCGCGGCCAAGCCCAAACCGCAGAAGAAGCAAGTGGCCAAGCCCAAGAGCTCGGCCACTGCTCATCCCGCCGCCGCGACCACCACCCCGAGCGCTGCGAGTCAGCCCACGACCCCGGCGCCCGTTCACATGAGTCCTCCGGCGACCACCGCGCACGTCACGGCCGCTCCTCCCCCGCCACCGCCTCCCCCCGCGCCCAAGGTCACCACGCCGTCTCCGCCAGCCGCCACTCCGCATCCCTCTGCCGGCGGCATTCCGCAGGGCGGCGGCGG
>VAWT01000447.1 GCA_005883415.1 Actinomycetota bacterium
CGAACGTGGTCTGGGCGCACATCTGCAGCTCACCGGGCCACCCCTGCCGTTCGGACCGTATCTGCACCAGGTGATCCGGTGCGCCGCGTTGCTCTACGCCGGGTGCTTGGTCGAGGCCGGTGCGCTTGCTGACGTTGAGTACGACAAGGCGGTCGAGGAGGGCTCGGTCGAGGCACGGCCGTTCTTTGCGTGGTTGCGTGGCTGGGTAGCGCTGGCCGAGGGCCGGGTGGCGGCTGCGGCGCGACTCACCGGGGAGGCCGCTGGGGCCTTCCGCGAGATGAGCTGGCCGCTGTGGGTGCGCAATGCCTTGATGATCCGCGCGCACGCCCTGGCGCTGCTGGGTGACGTGCAGGCCGCCCGCGCTGTGCTCGCGGAGCTCGATGCGCTGCGGGTACCTCCGTTGGAGATTTGCGGGCCGGAGGTACCGCGTGCTCGCGCGTGGATCGAGGTGGCCGCAGGTGACGTCGCTCAGGGCTACAGACATCTGCGCGAGGCGGCGACCGTGGCTCAGCAGTGTGGCGCCTATGCCCTGGAGTTGATGGCGGTGCACGATCTGGCTCGGCTTGGTCAAGCTGCCGCGGCGCTTCCTCGATTGCGGGAGCTGGCCGAGGTCGTCGAAGGCCCACTGGCGCCGGCTCGAGCCGCCCATGGCACCGCGTTGGTTGCACAGGATGCTGCCGGGTTCGAAACGAGTTCGGCGAGCTTCGACGCCTGTGGCGCGGTCCTTCTTGCGGCGGAAGCGTCCGCCGATGCAGCCGTGGCCTGGCGTCGGAAGGGTCAGCTGCGACAAGCAGCAGCCGCGCAGCGACGCGCCAGCGCCCTCGCCGCTCGCTGCGAGGGCGCCCGGACACCTGCCCTGACCACTGCTGTGCTGGCTCGGACCGCGCTCACTCCCCGCCAGCTGGAAATCGCCCGCCTCGCGGTTGCGGGCCTGGCTAACAAGCAGATCGCAGCACGGCTGTGCCTGTCCCACCGCACAGTCGAGAACAACCTCCATGCCGCCTACGAGAAGCTTGGCGTGGCGGGCCGCGACGGGCTCGCTCGAATCCTCGAAATCTCCTGACCGCCCCAGCTCTGGTCGCTGCCCGAACGCCAAACAGAGTGGTCACCACTCTGCCGCACCGGTTGCAAACCGGGCATCGTTCCTCGGAAATGACAACGACGAAACCGAGGACAGACAATGGCAACGGCGACCAAGCTGAGCATCATTCCGTGTGGGGCGATGCGTGCCGACCTGGCCTGGCTGCTGCTCAAGCCCGGCGTGACCCTCCACGCGGTGCGCGACAAGGACGCTGCGGTGGTGTGGTCGGAAGTGCCGACACACGCGGTGCTCGTCGAGACGCCCGAGGGCAAGCTGCTCTGGGACACCAGCTGCCCGCGGGACTGGGAGCAGCGCTGGGTGCCGACCGGGCTGCAGGACTTTTTTGTCTACGACCTGGTCGGTGAGGACGAGTACCTCGACTCACGACTCAATGCCCTGGGTGTTGGCCTCGATGAGATCGACTACGTCGTGCTGTCGCACCTGCACATTGACCACACTGGCAACATCGGGCTGTTCAAGAACACCAACGCCCGACTGCTCTGCAGTGACAAAATACTGCCTGGCGTCACCCTGATTCAGACCCCGGGGCACACGCCTGGATGCATGTCCATGCAAGTTGACCTGGCTGACAGCGGCACCATGATTTTTACATCCGACTCGGGGTTCATGGGCGCCAGTTACGACCCACCGGTGTTCCCGGGCGTTTTGGTCAACAACCTGGAGCAATTTTACGCTTCCGTGGAGAAGCTGCGGGCCATCCAGCAGAAGACGAGTGCAACAATGGTGTTCGGGCATGACGCGGATCAGAGTTACCAGTTAAGAACGGCACCGGAAGGCTCCTACACGTGACCCTGAATGGAGGTGCGTATGCCAATCTACGTTTACCGGTGCAATTGTGGACTGCGTTTCGAGCAACTGGCGGAACTGAATGCCCCAGCGCCGGAATGTCCCACTTGTGCGGGCACAACGCATAAGATGCCTTCCGGGTTCAGCCTCGGCGGGCTGGCCAACGCAGGCCTGTCTCGCGACCACATGCCGCAAACCTGGCGCGGGCTCTACCGCGGCGACCGGGAATACGTTACCCGGATGCAGCGGCAGTGGGACCGCCGGCAGCGATTTGAGGCCAAGTACCCGGAGCTAGCCGGTGACACCCGCCCGGTCCTGGCCCATGAGGGCCGCTACCACAACGCCCCGCTGCGGGCTGGGGAGAGGAGACCGACATGAGTCAGACAGCGAAACAACGACCGCCGATGGGCGGATTTCACCACTTTGGTATTACCGTCACGGATGTAGAGGCTAGTGCAGACTGGTACCAGCGGGTACTAGAGCTGGAACGGATCCCTGCTAAGATTCCGCATTACGGCAACGAAGAGTCCGGATACGCTGTGCTCCTCGCTGACTTCAGCTGCGGAATCATCATAGGGATTCAGCATAATACAAGGAATGACGGCCAGTCGTTCGACGAAGCCCGGACCGGTCTCGACCACGTGAACATGTCCGTGCCGGGACGATCAGATCTGGAATCCTGGGCAGAATGGCTCGATGATTCGGCGGTCCCGCACTCGGGAGTGACCGATATCGATGACCCGATAAAGTACTCAGCGCTGGTCTTCCGCGATCCGGACAATATTCAGCTGGAGTTCATCTTCATGGGCGGTTAAGGAGTTAGCAGCAGGAGCTTTCCGGCAGTGTGGCGGCCCTGCAGGTCCCGGTGTGCTTGCGCAGCGTCGGCGAGCGGATACCGGCCGCCGATGGTGATCCGCAACGATCCGCCCGAGATCGCCTCGAACACCTCGCCGGCGCGCCAGCGCAGCTCCTCACGGGTCGGGACGTAATCCGCCAGCTTCGGTCGGGTGAGGAAGACCGAGCCGGCCGAATTCAGCCGCTGCGGATCCACCGGTGGCACCGGCCCGCTGGCCGCACCGTAGAGCGCGAGCATCCCGCGCGGTCGCAGCGAGGCGAGGCTGGCGTCGAACGTGGACGCACCCACCCCGTCGTAGACGGCCGCGACGCCGTCCCCGCCGGTCAGCCGGCGGACCTCA
>VAWT01000448.1 GCA_005883415.1 Actinomycetota bacterium
ACGCCGCCCTGGGAGTTGAACATGGACTACGTGCGTGACCGCAAGGTGCTGCTGGACGGGCCGGTGGGAGACCACATGCACTTCGGCGACGCACCGTCCGAGGCGCTACCTGAGACCGCGGGCGTCGGAGTGCGGCGCGCGGCCTGAGCGGCGGCGGCTCAGCGCTGACGCGCGGGTTCAGCGGGCGGGTGCCGGCTGAACCGCGAGTCCGGGTCACGCTCCGCGTCCGCCGCCACCACCGACACCAGCAGCTGCGCGTAGCGCTCGACGCCCTCCCGCTGGGCGATGATCACCCGGTCGCCGACGGAGGGGCTCGCCCAGGTGGCCGCCAAGTTCGGTTCGCCTAAAAGGATGTCCGCGTAGGTGTCGATCGCCTGGTCGATCTGTGCCTCCAGCGGCGCCTCGCGGTCGATCGCTTCATCGATCCGCTGCAGCAACAGCATCGACATCGCGTCCGTAAGCTCGACGAAGCAGGAGTCCTTGTCGGGGAAGTGCTTGTAGAACGTCCGCCGGGAAGCCCGGGCGTGGCGCACGATGTCGGTTACTTGGGTCTGCGCGAGGCCCTTCTCCCGGATCGACGCCGCCAGCCCCTCCAGCAGCCGCGCGTGCTGGGCCTCGTAGACGTCATCACGATCGGCCGACATGGGTATCCAACCGTACCGGGCACCAGCCACATCGCGAAGCCGTCGAAGTCAGCGTTCGAGAAGTGCTTTCAGTCGCCGCAGATCCGCCTTGTTCGCCTTGCGCATGGCTCGCGTCATGACCGGTGCCGTGACGGCAGCAAAGCCGGAGGGCTCTCCGGTATTGCGCAGCGTCATCCTCGTCGCACCGTCTGCGGCGTCCTCCCAGATGTAGGTCGTCTGCATTGGAAACGGCCCTTGGGTCGTGGCCATCACAATGCGGGTGCCGGGCTCGATCTCCTGAACCTGATAGGTGTAGTCCAGCGTCCGCCCGAGGAACCGGGCACGAAAGCGAAATCGGGAACCGACCCCGACGGGAGGCCGCGTTTCCCATTCGGACGCCTCGATGTTCTTGTACCAAGCCGTCGCCTTGGCGGGATCAGCGGCGAAGGCAGCCACCTCTTCGCGCGGCCGGCTGATCTCGATTTTCGTCACCACGTCGACGACCACGGCGTAAGTCTGTCGTACTAGCCCTAGTGGACGGCCGCACCGTTGGGGCTTACGACCAGCCAGAGCCCACCGAACTCTGAGGCGTTTTGGCACGTAATCAGGCCCGGCTTCGTATCGCCCGTGAAGTAGTACAGCGGGTGTCCGGCGTAGGTGACTTGGAGGCTTCCGTCGTGACGGCGGGTCGTCCCTACAAGGGGGCTGCGCACGCCGACCCCGGCCTTTGATGCGAGGCTGACCGTGTACGGCGGCCAAGTGTTGGCACACGCGCCGTAGCAAGAGCTGGTGTTCGCGCGATCGCTCGCAAACAGGTAAAGCACGCGCCCGTGGGGGTCGAACAGGATCTTGCCGTAACTAGACGATTGTGCTCTCAGTACGACGGCGCTACTCGCCCCCGATGCACGGCCAGAGCCGGCCGCTGGCACGGACGCTTGATTAGTGGAAGAACTTGGCGGTGCGGCGGAGACCGTCGGCGCGGCGGATGATGACGCGGCCTTCGGTGCCGTACTACCGCAGGCGGCTAGCGCCACTGCGGAGCCGAGCGCGAGCACTACTGTCGGTACTGCGATTGTTCGGGACACGAGGTTCCTCCTTTGGGATCTCTCAGCTCTTGTCGTCAGGGTCCACGTCGAGCAGCCGTTCTAAGGCCTGGCCAAGCCGATGCAGAGCGGCGCCCACGATCAGGAAGACGAGCGCGCCCACGAGCGCCGCTTCGGCAGCGCGGCTGGT
>VAWT01000449.1 GCA_005883415.1 Actinomycetota bacterium
GGCCGACGGCTCCGCTGTCCCCGCAAATCCCGGTGTCAACCCCAGCCTGACGATCACTGCGCTCGCCGAGCGCACGCTCAGCAAGGTGCCGGCGAAACCCGGCGCGCCGCCGGTCGAGCCGGTGCGAATGACATGGGAGGTGCCGCGGCCACAGACGACGGTCGTTCCCGGAACCCCCGAGGCGGCACCGGTCCAAGCGGCGAGCGACGGGCACAGCACTGTGTCTCCTGCGCTCGAGCAAGAGTCCTGATCAGCCACGTGACGGCCAGCCACGGAGGTCTGCTCCCAGTCCCGTGGTAGCTTGCCCTAAGGGAATTAACATGCGGGACGGAACCTTGGCTTTACTGCGGTTTGTATTCCGGCCGCTCGGCTACTTGGCGTTCGTTGTGGCGCTCGGGGCGCTCTCGCTGGCGGCCAAGATGCTGGGCGACGACCACGAGCTTGGCTTCTTCTCCGGCCGGGTGGCCCAAACCATCTGGCGATACCCGGAGGTCACACGGCGTGGCGTGCAGGTGGCCTGGCTGGTGTGGCTGGTGCTGTTCGTGCTGGCAGTGAGCCCGCTGTCAGCTACCCACTGGGACGAGGTCGTGCTTGCGGCCGTTGCGCTGGCCGTGCTCTGGCGTCGGCTCGTCGGCGGGAACCGAGTCGCGCGTTGAGATTCTCGAGCGCCTGCTCGAAGCCGACCTCGTCCGGATCGAGCTCGCGCATGGCCAAAGCCAGCCTGTACTCGGCGAAGTAGCTCGGCTCGACTCCACACGCGTCGGCGATCAACTCCATCGCTCGCGTCGATGGCCTGTCATGCCCATTGGCGAGCATGTTGATGTGCGCGTGCGTCATCCCCCTGCCATCGAGCTGGCGCGTCCGCTGCGCCAGTTCCCGGTAGGTCAGCTCGTGATCGTTCATCAGCGCCCGGAGGGCGTCCCCGAATGGCTTGTCGCTGACACGAGGCATTGACGCGGTTTGTTAGGTGTGAACTTAGCGGGTCCTGGCGACGGTATGTCAACTGACGCCTCGGGCTCACCGCGGAGCGAGGATCTCCTCGAGCGGTCGAGCGTTCAGCACATCCGCGGCAGCTGCCCAGCCGCGCCGCGCGGTCGCTACCGACAGCGTCATGTTCGCGAGGCCCCGTACCGAGTGGGCATCCGTTGAGCAGACGATGCTCACGCCAGCCCGCAGTGCGTCGCGAACGTGCTCGCCGCTCAAGTCGAGTCGGTCCGGGAGGCCGTTGACCTCAAGCGCCACCCCTTCCTCGAGGGCCACCGTAAACACACGGTCGAGGTCGAGCGCATTCTCAGGGCGCCGATTGACAGTCCAGCTCCGCCAGCACTTCGTCTGGAAGGTCGAGCCGACCGTCGGGCAGGATGTCGCACTCGATGCCGCGCAACACGCGAAACGGCGCCAGCGATTCGTTCGCCGCGGCCACCTCCTCAGCTTGACGGCGGACGTCATCCGGCGTCAGGCCACGGACCGCGCCCACAGCGGGCGTGTGGTCGCAGATCGCCAGGTACTCGTAGCCGAGCTCCTGGGCAGCCCGGCCCATCTCCTCGACACTCGCCCGCCCGTCTGACCACAGCGTGTGGCAGTGAAGATCGCCTCTGATGTCGCCGAGCTCGATTAGGCTTGGCGGCTCGCCACGATACGGCTCCTCGCGGAGCTCCGGCGGGCACCAGGGCACCCCCAGCGCCGCGTAGACCTCTAGCTCATCGGATCCGTCCGGCAGCGGCTCGAGCGCCGCCACGTAGTCGAGCGAGCCCGTCCCGCGAAGCAGCGCCGTCCCGAACCGTTCGGGCTCGGCAACGGTCAGCTCGACCGGCACACCGTCGACGGTCACGCCCACCGCGCGACGGTCGGCTTGCTCGAGCATCGCCACGATCTGTGGGAGCGTGGCGAAGCGTTTTACGACGGGCCGCGGATCCTGCGTCGCGCAGACGACGGCCAGGCGCTCACAGCTGTCGCGCCAGCGGCGCACGTCCCCAGCCGCCTCGCCGTCCAGCGCTTGCGCCATACCTCCGAGGAGCTCCCGGGCGCGATTGAGCAGAAGGCCGGGCCGGGCTTGGGGCTCGTCCTCGCGAGCGAGCGCCTCGAGCAGGCGGGCCTCGATTTTCGGCCCTACACCGGGCACGCTGCGCAGTTGACCCGCGGCCGCGGCCTCGCGCAGCTCCTCGGCGTTGCGAACCCCCAGCGAGCGCGCAATCTGGAGTGATCGTCTGGCGCTTAGCCCAAGGTACCGGCCCAGACCGACCAGATCGGGCGCGAGCTCCCGCTCGAGTTCCGCAAGCTCCGCGATCTCTCCGGTGTCGATGAGCTCGCGGAGCCGGCCTTCGATACCGGCCCCGATCCCCCGCAGTTGGCGCACGCGGCCGGCCCTAACGAGCTCGGCGACCGGCAGCGGCGCACCGCGAATCGTCTCCGCCGCGCGGCGGTAGGCGCGGGTCGTGTACGGGTTTGCGTCGCTGAGCTCGAGTAATGCCGCAAACGCCTCCAGGCGATCGGCAATCTGGCGATTGTCCACCGATGAATAATCTCCT
>VAWT01000236.1 GCA_005883415.1 Actinomycetota bacterium
CGGGCTTCTAACTCTCTCTAGCGCATCGCCGGCGAACGGGCCGGGCGGTGCGAAGATCCCGACGCGGCTGCTCACCCGATGGGCACGTCAAACAGTCGCTTCAAGCCGTGACGGGAGCGCGTCAGGAACGAAGTCGGGGGCCGGCTCGCTCCTGCCAATCTCGAGCAGCTCGTCGATCAGCGCGAGGACGTCTGCATGTGAGTGCTCGTTGTGCTCGCCGATCGAGCAGACTGCGCGCCCGCCAATCGCCTCGTTCGCGGGGCTCCGCACAGACCAGATCATCCTCATGACGGACGGTAGTAGGAATCGCGCCCAGCGGCGCTTCGGCCGCTCGCCCGCCCATGACTGCAGTCGCTTGGCGCGTGCCAACCGCACATCCATCGGCCCCCTGCTCCCTACCACGTTTGCCGCGTACGCGTAGAGGTCCTGCCGTCGGTCGTCGTCGATCGAATCGTTGTATGCCCTGAGGAAACCCCCGATAACCGGACACACGGACCCTGGATGGTCACTAAAGGGCTCATCGGCCAGCATTGAGGCCAACTCCATGACGCATGCACCATCCTCTGGGCCTGGGTGCGTGGTGCCTATGCCCAGCATGATCGTCTGGTAGCTCGCCCCGGGCATCTCGTTCCTTTCATTTGTGCTGCGGTGCGGCCTGAATTGCACACCCTCGCCACCACTCTGGCATCACCCGATGCGGGTGAACTCGCGGCCGGCGCGGATTTATGCCACTGGCTCGCCAGCGGGCTCGGGCGCCGGAGCACCCATCTCGGGAGCGTCCTCGGCAGTACCTGTGGAGCGCTCCGCCGCGTCCCCCCCGGCGGACGGCGGAGCCGACATCAAAAGCGCCACCAGGTACGCGACGACCACCCCCACGATGATCAGCGGCTCGTCGCCGACGCCCGCCTTGACCGTCAGCATTGTGCTGAGGACGACCGCCGACAGCGGCAGCTTGAGGACCGCCGCAATCGCCGCCCCCATCCCCACGGCGACCGCCGGCGTGAGCGGAAAATCGGGCAGGTGAGAAGCCATGAGGCCGGCGGCGGCACCCAGGAACAGGGCGGGAAACGTGGGGCCGCCGCGGAAGCTGCCAAGCGACACCATGTAGGCCACTCCCTTGAACACGATCAGCAGCGCGAGCGCGGAGAGAGACCACGTGCCCGCCTGCGCTACGAGGCCTGGTAGCGAATCCTGACCGGAGAACAGCACCTCGTTGACGTTCTTGTCCGCCGCCTGCGAAAAGGCGATCGCCAGACCGCTGATGACCAGGCCGATCGCGGGTAGCGCGAGCAGCGCGCGGGGGGCCGCGAACCGGTGGGTCAGCAACCCGCCTCGCATCACCAAGCGGGCGACGACCGCGACGGCCACGGCGAGGGCGATCGTCCAGCCGAATTGGCCGATGTTCGGGTGACTAAATGCCGGTAGTTGCAGCCGACCGAGCGCATAGGCGCTCGTGCTCAAGCCGGTGAACGAGCCCATTCCGAGCGAGACCAGCGTCCCGATCCCGGCCGCCAGCAGCCCGGGGAGCACGACCAAGGGCAACCGCGGGCCGCCGATGCCCGCCGCCTCGATCAGAATCACGGCGGCGATCAGCGGCGAGGCGAAGATAAACGACAACGCAGCGAAGCTGCCGGCCGCTGCCACGACCATGAGAACCGGCTGCGGCATCTCCCGGCGGGCGAGGCGGATCGTCAGCAGCGCCAGGCCCGAGCCGATCGCGATCAGCGGAGCCTCAGGCCCGATCACAGCGCCCATGCCGATCGACGCCAACCCCGCGAGGACCACTCCGGGCAGGACCCGCAGATCCGGTGCGCCGCCCGGGGCCAGGCCCCTCGCGGGCAGATGGCCTCCCTCCCCCGGCAAGCGGGTGATCGCGAGGGCGACGATCACTCCGGAGACCGCCAGCACCGGTAGCGACCACCACAGCGGAGGGCCGTTGTGATAGCCGAGCGCATGCGGGAGGTGGGTATACAGCTCCCGCTGGATCTGGTAGATGAGTTCCAGGAACCCCCAGGCGCCGAGCGACACGATCACCCCGACGACCGCCGCGACGACGAGTAGCACGCCATACTGCCTGCTGCGCATCGTCGAAGCGACTTGCTCGGGCGTCGGCTCGGGTGCAGCGGCGGCGCCGGCCACGACAGCTAGTCCGCGGTCACAGCCCCGTCTCGGCGGTGATCCTCCCCGCCTCGACCGCCGCGGACAGCTCCTTGTAGTCCTGCTCATACTGGTCGGCGTACGCGTGCGCGAAGCGAACGAGCGCTCTATCGAAGCTGTTGCCGTTGCCTAGGTAGGCCGCGATCGCGATCCGGTCCCCGCTGCGAGCGTGTGCGCGCGCGAGCGTCCATCCGCACAGCCGCCCGTACGCGGCCATGGCCTTAGGGACCATCTGCTCGACCTCAGCGGAGCCCTTCCAGTCCTTGAGCTGACGGCCGTAGAAGTCGCGTGCTCGGCCATCCGTTCCCTCGTCGACGTGGACCCAGCCTAGGAAGATGTCGCTGCTCGCTTGCATCAGCCGCTGTCCGGTGACGACGCGCTCGCCGTGGTTGGCGAATTCGCTGGGCCCCAGGAACTCTTCGAGCACCGACTCCTCCGCCTCCTTCATCTGCAGGAACAGTGGGTCCCCGGTGTCGCGGCCGAGGAGCAACGCGATCCACGCACGCGTTCCTACGCTGCCCACCCCCACGACCTTGCGCGCGAAATCGACCAGTTCTAACTGCTCCAATAGCACTCGGCGGTCGAACTGAAGCGTGTCGCGATACCTGCCGAGGAGCTCGTGCAGGGCTTCGAGTATCTGGTCGCGCTCCACGTCCGGGAGCTGGTCGATCGGCACGATCAGCGGGGACTGGTCCACGATCCTGGGATGACCGTCGATGTCCTCGGTCAGTTTCGAGAACGCCGCCATGCTGTCCTTAGTGCGGGCCTTCGCCAGCGTCTTCTCCGTCCGAGCGACCATCCTTCGCTTGAACTGAGGCCCGTACTCCCGGAGGAACTGGTCGATGTCGAGGCGCGCGTACCAGACCTTCAGGTTGCTCATCCCGGCGAAGCCGGCCATCGCGGTCCGGTATGCCTCGACCGTCTCGAGCACGACTCGATCCTGGTCCTTGGCTCTGAAGCCGTTGTCGCGTGCCCCGATCAGCATGCTGACCGCGAGGCGCTTGATGTCCCACTCCCAGGGGCCGGGCAGCGTCTCGTCGAAGTCGTTGAGGTCGAACACCAGTTGCCGCTCAGGCGAGGCGAACACGCCGAAGTTCGACAAATGGGCGTCCCCGCAGCATTGAACGTTCAGCCCCGAGCGAGGTGTCGCCGACAGGTCTTGGGCCATGATCATCGCCGCCCCGCGGTAGAACGTGAACGGCGAGACGAGCATCCGGCCGTAGCGAATCGGCACCAGCTCGGGCACGCGGCTTTTCGCCTGTAGCTCGAGCAGTTCGATCGGATCCGAACGGGCTGGAGATGGCTCGAACGCGCCGTGACGAGAACGCGGGACCTTGGCGCGGGCGGAGCGTCCTCGCGCCACCCGTTCGCTGACCGTCAGGTGCGGCACCTCAAGCACCGAATGCTTGTTGGAGCCCCGCGCCGCTCGACCGCGCTTCTGCGCCACCGTCGTCATACGGCCGATCCTCCCAGAGATCCAGCCGAAGACTTCACCCGATCGGGGTGAAGGCCGAGGTCGTGCGCGGGCCTCACCCCATCCGGACGATGCGGCACAGCACCAGCTTCCTAGGCTGCCCCTGCGTGACCAGTGGCGATGCGCACGAGCCCTCTGAGCGCGGCCCATGCGCCGTCGGGATGGCCGGCGGAAGGCGCGGCACCGGGGTGCGACCGAGCGATGCGTACGCGCAGCGCGGCGGGCACGATCTCGAACCTCAGCGGGGCGTCCAGCATCACCGCCTCGCCATCGATGCCGGCCGGCACCGATCCGCTCGACTGCACCTCGAATGCCGGGCTGGACCATTCGCGCCAGGGTCGGCGCCCGTTCGCACGGCTGCGGGCTTCGCGCCCCACGACGGCGACGCCAAGCACCCCATCGTCGAGGCGAGGACGCGTACCCGAGCCGAGTGCCCGTCCGAGGCGGTATCGATTGTTGGAGACCAGGATCACCACCCCGGACCGATGCTCGTGACCCCCCGTTCCCTTCCACCGCAGATCGAGCTCCTGTCCGTTCGCGCCGAGTGCATCCGGCGTCGTCTCGAGCAGCGTTCGGAGCTTGGCATCACGATACCCGGCCCGCTGGACTGCCTCGGCGTACACCCCCAGCGAGAC
>VAWT01000454.1 GCA_005883415.1 Actinomycetota bacterium
CATCCCGATGCAGCGCTGGCTCGATCAGCATCTGGGGTTCATCCCGTTGTTCCAGAGCAGGGGCAACACGTTCGGTCGCTCGGTGTTCGCGGCCTCGGCCGTGCTGGCGATCATGATCCTGCCGATCATCGCCGCCATCTCGCGCGAGGTGTTCCGCCAGGTGCCACAGGCCAACCGGGAGGCGGCCTTGGCCTTGGGGGCCACGCGCTGGGAGACGATCCGTATCGCCGTGCTGCCCCCCAGCCGCAGCGGCGTGGTGGGCGCCATCATGCTCGGGTTGGGTCGGGCGCTGGGGGAGACGATCGCCGTCGCCCTCGTGTTGGCCGCCGCCTTCAACGTCAACCTCCACATCTTCGAGCCGGGCGGCAACACCATCGCCGCCAACATCGCCACCAAATTCGGCGAGGCGGGCGCCGTCGGCCGGGAGGCGCTGATCGCCTCAGGCCTGGTGCTGTTCGCCATCACCCTGGCCGTGAACATGGCAGCCCGGGCCGTCGTCTACCGCTCCACGCGCATCGCTGAAGGAAAGGTCTGAGCGGATGGCCGCGGCCCTGACCGCACCTGTTGCCCTGCAGCGCCGGTCGTTGAGCCGGTCCCAACTGGGGATGATCGGCGCCGGCGCCATCGGCCTCACCGCCGTGCTGTTCACGGTGACGCAGTTCCAGGGCCTGCTCGACTTCATGCTCGTGGCGTACATCGCCTTTGTGGTGGCGCAGACGGGCGCGTCCTATGCCATCGAAGGCGCCCGCTCGGCCAAGAACCGCCTGGCGCTCACGCTCCTGATCAGCGCCCTGTTCCTGGCCCTGGTCCCGTTGGTCGCCGTCCTCTACTACACGGTGCAGCGGGGCCTGGAAGCCATCACGCCGGGATTCCTCACCCACTCCATGAGCGGCGTTGGGCCTCTGGAGGACGCGGGCGGCGCGTATCACGCCATCATCGGCACCCTCGAGCAGGTGCTGATATCCAGCATCATCTCCATCCCGATTGGGCTGCTCGCCGCCATCTACATCGTCGAGTACGGCCGGGGCCGGCTGGCGTACTGGATCCGCTTCTTCGTCGACGTGATGATCGGCTTGCCCTCGATCGTGGCTGGTCTTTTCATCTTCGCCTTCTGGGTGCTCGCACTCCACAAGGGCTTCTCGGGCTTCTCGGCTATGCTGAAGTTGGTGCCCAACGACCTGCGCGAGGCGAGCTATGCCCTCGGCGTTCCCCGGTGGCGCACGATCCTGTCGGTTGTGCTCCCATCGGCGTCGGCCGGTCTCACGACGGGGATCATCCTGGCCGTGGCCCGGGTGACGGGCGAGACGGCGCCTCTGTTGCTGACCGCCTTCGGGTTCGACGCCATCCGCACCAACCCGTTCAGCGGGCCGCAGTCGGACCTCCCCCTCTTCGTCTTCAACCAGGCCGGCTCGGCCTTCGGGGTCGCAGTGGCCAGAGCGTGGGCCGGTGCCCTTACGCTGATCACCATCGTGCTCCTGCTGACCGTGCTCGCCCGCCTCCTCACTCGCCGAAACCAGCTTGTCTGACCAGGAACCCCACATGGCCAAGCGCATCGACGTGGAAGGGCTCAACGTCTGGTTCGGCTCGTTCCAGGCGCTGTCCGACATCAACATCACTGTCGAGCCGAAGCAGGTCACGGCCCTCATCGGTCCCTCGGGGTGCGGCAAGTCGACGTTCCTCCGGGCCGTCAATCGCATGCACGACGTCGTGCCCGGGGCTCGGGTCTCGGGGGAGGTGCTGCTCGACGGGCAGGACATCTACGCCGACGGCGTCGACCCCGTCGCCGTCCGCCGGTCGATCGGAATGGTCTTCCAGCGGCCCAACCCGTTCCCGACGATGTCGGTGAGAGACAACGTGGCCGCCGGGCTCAAGCTCAACGGCGTGCGCAAGAAGGCAGAGCTGAACGGCGTCGTCGAGCGCTCGCTGCACCGGGCCGGCCTGTGGGGCGAGGTCTCCCACCGCCTCGACAAGCCGGCCGCCAGCCTGTCGGCCGGCCAGCAGCAGCGTCTGTGTATCGCCCGGGCCATCGCCGTGGAGCCCGACGTCCTGCTCATGGACGAACCCTGCTCGGCACTCGACCCCATCTCGACGCTGCGCATCGAGGACCTCATCGGCGAGCTCAAGGACCGCTACACGATCGTCATCGTGACCCACAACATGCAGGAGGCCGCTCGCGTCAGCGACACCACCGGGTTCTTCAACATCGCCGGCGCCGGCGAGCCCGGAGAGCTGATCGAGGTGGGACCGACCACGAAGATCTTCACCAAGCCCGACGACAGCCGAACCGAGGATTACATCACGGGTCGGTTCGGGTAAGCGGGGAGGACTGAATGCCTGAAGACATCCGCGTCGAGTTCCACCGAGATCTGGAAGAGATCGACCAGAAGGTCGTCCAGCTGTTCGCGCTTGTTGCCGAGAGCGTGGCCAAGGCCACCGACGCCTTCCTCGCCAACGACCGTGAGGCCGCGGAGTCGATGGCAGACGCCGACGCCGTCATCGACGAGCT
>VAWT01000237.1 GCA_005883415.1 Actinomycetota bacterium
ACCTCGTCGAGCATCTTGAGCACCCGGCTGGGAGCGCCGCCATGCAGGGGACCTGAGAGCGCGCCCACGGCGGCGCTGAGCGCCGCCGCGACGTCCGCCCCGGTCGAGGCGACCACGCGGGCGGTGAACGTGGAAGCGTTCATCCCGTGCTCTGCCGCTGAGATCCAGTAGGCGTCGATCGCCTCGACGTGCTTGGGATCGGCCTCGCCACGCCAGCGGATAAGGAACCGCTCCGGAATGCTCGTGGCCTTGTCCACCTCGCGCTGGGAGACCGGCGGCGTGCCGATCCCTCGCGCCGACTGGGCCACGAACGACAGGGCCATCACTGAAGCTCGCGCCAAGTTGTCTCGCGCTTCCTCGTCGGAGATGTCGATCAGCTCCCGAAAGCCCCACTGCGGCGCGAGCATCGCCAGCGCGGACTGGACGTCGACCCGCGGGTCTCCCGAGCGGACATGCAGCGGGTGCGGCTCCGCCGGCGGCATCCCCGGCAGCAGCGCGCCGTCCACGAGCAGTCCCCACACCTGCTCGAACGGCACGTTGCCCACCAGTTCCTCGATGTCGACGCCCCGGTAGCGGAGCGCTCCGCCGGCCCGGTCCGGCTCCGCGATCTCGGTGGCGAAGGCGACTACGCCCTCGAGCCCCGACTGAACTTCGGCGGTAGCTGTCATGGCGCTCAAGACTAGCTATGCATATTGTTGTGGGAGTGAGCGAGCCGCTGCGACTGGCGTTCAAGGCGTGAACGACCTCTTGTTCCGCGCCGCCGGCGAGCTGGCGGCGTTGGTCCGCTCGGGGGAGCTCGGGGCGCGCGAGCTGGTCTCGGCCTCGCTCGAGCGGATCGACGAGCTCCAGCCTCACATCAATGCCTTCACCTATGTCGCGTACGAGTCGGCGCTGGCGGCGGCGGCGGAGATCGGAGCCGGCGACTCGCGCCCGTTCGCCGGCGTGCCGATCGCGATCAAGGACAACCGGCCCGTGAAGGCCATGCCGCTCACGGTGTGCAGCGACCTGTACGGAGACTTCACGCCCCGACACGACGCGTTCCTGGTCTCGAGACTCCGGGCGGCTGGGTTCGTGATCGTCGGCAAGACCGCTTTGCCGGAGATGGGCATCCTGCCCACGACGGAGTCGCGCCGCAATGGTCCCACCCGCAATCCGTGGGCGCTCGACCGCACTCCCGGCGGCTCCAGCGGCGGCGCCGCGGCCGCCGTGGCGGCTGGGATGGTCCCGATTGCGCACGGCAACGACGGCGGCGGTTCGATCAGGATCCCCGCGGCCTGCTGCGGGCTGGTGGGTCTGAAGGCTGCCCGCGGCCGCGTCTCGATGGGACCTGACAGCGGGCAGAGCTTCTTCTCCATCGACGGCGTCCTATCCCGGACCGTCGCCGAGACGGCCCAGCTGCTCGACGTGATGGAAGGCTATGAGCCAGGGGACGCAAACTGGGCGCCCCCTCCGCCCGGGAGCTACGCCGAGCTCTCGCGACGAGAGCCCGGCCGCATGCGGATTGGATTGGCTCTCAATTCTCCCCTGGAAGGCGTGGCGCTCCACCCCGTCTCCGAGCAGGCCGTGCTCGATGCCGGGAGGCTGCTCGAGTCGCTCGGGCACGAGCTTGACGAGATCGAGCCCCCCTGGTCCGACCTCGACTTGCTGCCGGACTTCATGCGGACCTTCGGTCCGATGGTCTCGACCGGAACGATGGTCGGCGGGCGCCTGGCAAGGCGCGAACCCAGCGCAGAAGACCTCGAGCCGCTCACCTGGGCCATGTGGGAACGGGCGCGGATGCAGGACACGATGACCTACTTGAACGCCCAGGGCCGCCTGGAGGCGCTTTCACGGGCGATCATCGCTTACCTGGAGCCGTACGACGCCGTGCTGATGCCGACGCTCGCTCAGCGACCGGTCCCGATCGGGGAGATCAACGGCAACGAAGCAGATCCCTGGGAAAGCCAGCGGCGCGCTGGGCACTTCACGCCCTACACAGCGCTCGTCAACGTCACTGGCCTGCCGGCGATCTCACTGCCGCTGTACCACGGCGAGGACGGGCTGCCTGCCGCCATCCAGCTGGTGGGCCCCCCGGCGCGCGAGGAGGTCCTGCTGTCGCTCTCTACACAGCTCGAGCAGGCACAGCCTTGGGTCGATCGCCGCCCGCCGCTCGCCGTCGCTTCGGCCTCCCGTCCCTGAGCACTGGCGCCAGCAACAGCCGCATGGTCTCCCGCGTGCGCTGCTCGTCGTCGGAGACGATCGAGCTGTCGGGTATCAGCACGAACGAGGCACCGAGCCGGACGGCGATCTCGGCCAGCGCGGCCGGATCGCCGTCCGGTAGCTCGCCGACCGCCTGGGACGAGCGGATCTGAGCCACGAGAAAACCGCGAACCAGGCGGAAGACGGCGCTCGAGTCGCGGTTGAGCTCGTGTAGCAGCGCCTCGGGCTCGACTCGCGCCAGCCTGGCGAGCATGGGGTGCTCTCGGATCACCCTCAGCGTGGCCACGAACAGCTCCGTGGCGCGTTCGTCGATTGGCTTGGCCGGGTCGAGCGCAGCCGCGATCTGCGCAAGACAGCGGCGGCACTCGCGCACGGCCAGGGCGTCCAGCAGCTGCTGGCGGCCGCCGAAGCGGCGGTAGACGGTCATCCGCCCCACTCCGGCCCGGGCTGCGACCTCGTCCATGGTCAGGTGTCTGGCGCCCGATGCCGCCACCAGCGAAAGCGCGGCGTCGAGCACCCGCTCTGACATCGCGTCCTGAAGGGTCTCGGCGGCTGGGTCGAACGCCAGCTCGAGCAGCCTGACCGCGCCTCGGGCCATCGCCGTCTATGCGGCCTGGCGCGTGCGCTGCCGGGCGCCTGCGCTGCCGCCATCGCCGAGCGGTCCGCGGGCGATCGCTTTGCGCCGCCAGCGCAGCTGCGCCGGGCCCGACACGAGCAGCTCCTTGGGCATCACCGGGGTCAGCCGCCGGGTCGCGGCGCCGATGGCGCGGAACTCGCGCTCCTCCCTGGCGCGCCAACGGACCCGCAGCCGCTCGCGCAGCCTTGGCGGTAGCAAGCCGACGCTGCAGACATACAGCGCCCGAGCCGCCGGGAGACGAAGGGCCTTCCAGAACAGATCGGGCACGAATGGAAGATCCGGCAACGTGACATGCCGCACCGCGCGTAGCACCCGGTCCACGGATTCGGTTCGCTCGAGCTCTTGCTCGACCATCCGGTCGAAATAGGCCCGGAAGCTCTCCCAGTCAGCCGGCAGATCACGCTCCCGCACCCCGACCAGACGGCCCAACCCGACGTATTCCCTGTAGAACCGCTCGATCTGCTCTCGGCTCATCGGCCGGCCAAACTGGGCGTGAGCGCTGACATAGGCGTCAAGCAGGGTGGCGTGCACCCAGGCGTAGGCGTTCGGCTCGAGCGCGTAGTAGCGCTCACCATCGGGCTTAACCCCCCTGAAACCCTTGTGCAGCTGCCGCAGGCGCTGCCCCATGGCCACCGCGTCGCGGCCCCCGTACTGGAGCACGAGCAGGTAGTCGAGCGTCCCGAATAGCCGGTTCCAAGGGCGCCGCTCGAAGTCGGAGTAATCGCGCACCCCCGCGCCAACGGTGGGATGCGCGACCTGGAGCAGTAGCGGATAGAGCATGGTCAAAAACAGCCGCACATCGGAGCCGAACTGCCAAGTGAGCGAGCCGGGACCTACAAGGAGGCTGTCGAGCTCGTCGTCGGTTGGAAAGAGCCGGCCTGGCATTGCCGCGTCCTCCTCGGGGTTGGTACGCATTGTAGGTAATACGTACCATCCATATCAAGCGTCGGGGCCAGGCAAGAACGGAGCCGGCGGGCCTTACGCGGGACGCCTGTACGGCCCGTCCAGGTACTCGCGCAACATTCGCGCAGCACAGAAGCGAGGAGCGATCGAGCGCAATGACGCTCTGATCCGGGCAATCCAGGCGGCGGGCAGCCCATCCGGGGCCCGGTCGTAGAAGCTCGGGACGATCTCATCCCCCACCAGGCGGTGGAAGGTCTCGGAATCCCGCTCGTCCTGCGCCTCGTGGTCGGGGTCCGGGTCGCCGGGCAGGGCCCATCCGTTATCGCCGGTGTATGCCTCGGCCCACCAACCATCGAGCACGCTGAGCTGCAGCGCCCCGTTGATCGCCGCCTTCATGCCGCTCGTCCCGCTCGCCTCGAGCGGGGGCCGTGGCAGGTTCACCCACACATCGCAGCCCTGTACAAGCCGAGCGGCGGTCGCCAGGTCGTAGTCGTCCAGGTACACGACCCGCTGGGCGATGACCGACGCCGTTTTGAGCCCGAACAGCCGTTGCACGGTCCGCTTGGCCTCCTCGTCGCGTGGATGCGCTTTGCCCGCTAGCACAACTTGAACTGGTCGCTCGCCCGAGAGCAGCGGCAGAGTCCAATCGGGGTTGCGGGTGAGCAGGTCGAGTCGCTTGTAGGTAGCCACCCGCCGGGCAAAGCCGAGGGTCAACGTGCCTGGATCGAATGCTTTGGCGGCAGCCTCGACGTACTCCCGCACGTCGCTGCGCGCGAGCCGGTCGTTCACGCTGCGCTCGCGTACGAAAGACACAAGCTGGGCCCGCTGGTGCTCGCGCGTCGCCCACAGCTCGGCGTCCGGGATCGCATCGAGAGCCGACCACGTTTCCGGATCGGCGGCCCGCTCCGTCCAGTCCTGGCCGAGATGCCGATCGAACAGCCCGCGCATCGGCTCGCCGATCCATGACGGGAAATGAACGCCGTTCGTCCCTCTGGATTGTCCGGATGGGTGCGGCCGAGCGACAGCACTGCGTCCTGCGCGACCCCCAGTTCGCTCTCGAGTCGCCCCAGGGCCCCGGCCAGCTGCCACGACGGATAGGAGTCGTTGCCCGCCGCCACCGGGGTGTGAGTGGTGAATACGGTCCGCTGCCGCGCCGCCGTCAGCGCATCGTCGAGCGGCTCACCGGCTTGTAGCGCCGGGCGGGCGAGCTCGAGGGGCGCCATCGCGGCGTGGCCCTCGTTGAGGTGGACTACGCCCGGTTCGATCCCCAGGGCCCGCAGCGCGCGGATCCCCCCGATGCCGAGCAGGACGTACTGAGCCAGCCGCGTGTGCTCGTCTGCCTCGTATAGCCGCGCCGTGATCCAGCGCTCGAGTGGGCCGTTCTCGGGCAGGTCGGCGTCCAGCAGGAATAGCGGTACGCGGCCGACGTCGATTCGCCAGATCTGCGCGTTCACGTCGCGGTCGTAGATCGGCACTTGAATCGTCAGGGGCCGGGCATCCGCTCCGGTAACGAGCGCTGCGGGCAGCCGTTCGGGATCGGTGTCCAACCAGTACTCGTGCTGCCAGCCGCTGGCGTCGATTCGCTGGCGGAAATAGCCCTTGCGGTACATCAGCCCGACCGCCACGAACGGAACCGCGCGGTCCGACGCCTCCTTGAGGAGGTCTCCCGCCAGCACTCCCAAGCCGCCCGAGTACACCGGCAACGAGACGTGGACCCCGAACTCGGCGCACAGGAACGCCACGGGACGCTCAGGCTCCAGGACGCTCGTGTCCGGCTCACGGTCCAGCTCCGCTTTGACGGAAGCTTCGATCTTGTGCGCCCAGTCGAGCAGTACCTGGTCGCTCGCCGCCTGCCGGAGCGCGCGGGCCGGAACTTCCTGGAGCAGCCTGACCGGGTTTTGCTGGCAGCGCTCGAACCGATCTGGCTCCAGCCGCCGGAACAGGTCGGGCCCTGTGAGGAGCCAAGACCACCGGTAGTTGTATGCCAGCCGGGCCAGAGGAGCGAGCGCCACGGGCAGTCGCTCGGCGAGATCGGCCGCGGCGCGCGCTGTGATGGCGCGGGGGCTGGGACTCCCGTACACCGGATATGCGACCGACGGTGCGCGGGCCCGGGACGTCGTCGAGAGCCAGATCCCGGCTTTTAAGCAGACCAGTGCCCGCCCTGGCGCTCGCTACCAGGTTGGCTGCCTGTATATCGGAGTCAACGACGTCCGCGCAGGGGATTTCGCATTGCCGGCGTTCGAGCGCGATTTCGAGCTCGCGCTTCGGTTTATCGCCGATCGTTGTGAACGGATGCTGACGGTCTTCATCCCTCACGATCTGGGCCGCCCGCGGGCAGCGGCGAAGGTAGCCGAGGCCAACGGAGCGATCGAACGGCTCGCCAGTGGGTGCGGCGCGCTGGTGGTCGACCTGCGCGCACTGCGAGCCCGCAACCTCGTGATGGCAGACCGCGTGCATCCCACCGCGTTTGGGCAGATCGTGATCGCGGAACGCGCCCTCGAGGTGCTCGCGCGGGACGGACTCCCCACGCGCGTGCGGCCATCATCGCTGATCGCATGGGAGACGACGTGGTGGGGGAGGCTGCGGGGAGACGCCACCTACGCCTACCGTTACTTGAAGGAGCGGTGGACGGAGTGATTGTTGGTGCGCGGCTACCGGGGAATCAGCTGGACGATCGGGATGACGCGTCCGGTTTTCGCAGCCCGATGGCGGTAGACGGCGAAGCCGGGGAAGATCCGGTCAGCCAGGTCCCACAGCCGTTGCCGCTCTGCCTCGTCCTCGACGATCTCGGCGCGGAACGGAAGGTCGCCATAGAGGACGTCCGGATTCTTGCGGAGGTTGTAGTACCAGCCGGGGTTCGAAGGCGCTCCGATCTTCGACGGGATGATCGTCACGCGATCGCCGTCATGGAAGTAGAGGGTCGCGGTCCGGCGTGACTTTCCCGTCCGCGCGCCGCGTGTTTCGAGCAGCGCCGAGGCGAGCGGTCCCGTGCTGCTGAGGCGACCGTTCGTGAAACTGAGCAGCACGGGGTCGAGCTTCCAGGCGATCCTGCTCGCAAGCCAGAGCCCCGCCTTGGTGGTGGCGAACCGGCACACGGCGAGGTACAGACGGCCACGCCTTCGGTGCGGGTCGACGCGGCGCAGCTTTGGTTGTGTCACGCAGGCGGCAATCATCGCTGTCGGTGAAACGTCTACCACCACCGGCCAGTTAGGCCATCCGTGCGTGGTGGACTGTGGGACGTAACTGTCGCGACGCGACAGTTATCTACCAGCGCTCCCTATCTGCTGGGCTCCACGCACGCAAGCGTTCGCCCGGCGCGCGGGATCCGTCCCCAACACCAACCCACCACTGACACCTAGCGACGGCGAACTATCACCTTTGGATAACGCGCGTGCTTTACGCGACAGCCTTGGCGAAATCCACGACAGCTGCGACGCTGCGCACATGACCGAGACCGTCCCCCCGGCAAGGGGTGAGAGCTTTCCTCTCGGAGCGGGGCTCACGGTCGACCAGCTCTCCGATCAGCCGCACGCCCATCTGGCCCGCCTACGAGCCGACGAGCCGGTCTCCTGGGTCCCGGCAATCGGAGCCTGGCTCGTGACACGGTACGACTTGGCGCTGGACGTGATGCGTGACTCCACCACGTTCACCGTGGACGATCCAGGCTTCTCGACGGCGCAGGTGGTCGGCCCCAGCATGCTCAGCCTGGACGGCGATGCCCACGACAGAAACCGCGCCCCGTTCGCGGCGCCGCTGCGTCCCGACGCGGCACGGAAGCGGTTTACACGCGTCGTCACGCTCAACATCGGGCGCCTACTCCACGAGCTCGATCCGGCCGCCGGCGCCGAGCTCCGGCGGGGATTCGCCGGCCCGCTCGCCGCGGCGGTGCTCGGATACGCGCTCGGCCTTGCGCCCGATGATGGGCCCCATCTGATCGACTTGTATGACCGAATCGTCAGCGGGGTGACCGCTATCAGCGGGGGCGGTCAGCTTCCCGCCGACGCGAGCGACGCGTTCGCGGCGCTGGATGCCGTGCTGCGAGAGAGGCTCGACCGCGGCGCCGACGGGAGCGTGCTACAGGCGGCGACCCACTCGGAGTTGTCTACCGAGCAGCTCATCTCGAACGCAGCCGTTCTGCTGTTCGGCGGAATCGAGACCACCGAGGGCATGATCGCCAATGCCGTCTTGGCCTTGCTCGAGCACCCGGAAGCGGTTGCACAGGTGCGAGCGAGGCCCGAACTGGTCGACGCCGCGCTGGAGGAGTCGCTGCGCCTCGAGCCGGCCGCGGCCGCGGTGGACCGCTACGCGAAAGCTGACATCACCCTGGAGCGCGGCCGGATCCGCTCCGGGGAGCTCGTGCGCGTCTCGCTCGGCGCCGCGAACCGCGACCCGGCGGTGTTCGAGAACCCCGATCGCTACGACCTCGCCCGGGCGAACGTTCGCCGGCACTTGGCTTTTGCGGCGGGACCCCACGTGTGCCTAGGCGTGCACCTGGCCCGCCTCGAGGCCCGGCTCGCGTTACGGGCGATGCTCGAGCGCTTTCCCGCCCTGCGGCTGGATCCGGCTAGCGAGTCAGCTGTCAGCGGACTGGTGTTCCGCAAACCTGCATCGCTTCACGTGCTGTGGTGACCGGGCTGCGCCGCGCTGCCTAAGCCTGCGGCCGGTAGGCCAGGTAGACCACGCCGTTCTCGTACCGCTGACACGCCTGCAGTGACAGTTTGCGGTTGGCGCCGTCGTCGGGGAAGAGCCGCGGCCCGGACCCGC
>VAWT01000238.1 GCA_005883415.1 Actinomycetota bacterium
GGATGTTTGGGGCGCGAGAGACCCACAAACATCCCACGCCTCTGGGGTGGCCGGCCCTACAGTCGAACGAGGTTCTCGACCCGAATCCCTCGCGTCGCGCCGCGCAGGTCGATGAACAGGGAGGCATCGCGCGCGATGGCTAGATGGTCGATCCCCGGGTGGGCGGTAACCAGCACCACCGCGTCGGCGTCGGCGGTGACCTCATCCAGCGGCAGGCTTCGAAGCCCCAGCTCTGGGAGAGCCGGCACGTACGGGTCGTGGTAGAAGAGCTCGCCACCGCGCTCTGCCAGAACCTCCATGATCCGCAGCGCCGGAGATTCGCGGATGTCGCCCACTCCGCCCTTGTAGCTGACCCCGAGGATCGCGATCTTCGACTCGCGCACGGGCTTGGCCGCCTCATTCAGCGCCAGCTCGATTCGCTCCACGCAGTGGTAGGGCATCTGCTGGTTGATCTTGCCGGCGAGCTCGATGAACTCGGTCGACATGTGGAATTCCCGCGCGCGCCAGGTCAAGTAGAACGGATCGACCGGCAGGCAGTGGCCGCCCATCCCCGGTCCGGGCTCGAAACGCATGAAGCCGTAGGGCTTGGTCGAGGCGGCGTCGACCACCTCCCAGATATCGATCCCCATCCGGTCCGAGAGCATCGCCAGCTCGTTGACCAGTGCGATGTTGACGGAGCGGAAGATGTTTTCAAGGAGCTTCGTCAGCTCACCGGCCTCGGGCGTCGAGACGCGCACTATCTCGTCGCAGATGCGGCCATAGAGCTCCGCCGCCCGTTCGGTGCACTCGGGCGTGATACCCCCGATCACCTTGGGCGTGTTCCTCAGCGTGTAGTCGGTGCGTCCTGGGTCTACGCGCTCGGGCGAGTAGGCCACATTCAGCCCCTCGCCGACCCGTAGGCCCCCGTGCTCGAGCAATGGAACCAGTTGCTCGCGCGTCGTTCCCGGATACGTGGTCGATTCCAGTACCACAAGCTGGCCGCGCTGCACGACCCCACCGAGCGCCCGGCCGGCGGCGAGCAAGGGCCCCAGGTCCGGCTCGCGGTTGGCGCTGAGCGGAGTCGGGACGCAGATCAGGACGGCGTCGGTCCGCGCCAGCGGCGCGTAGTGGGTCCAGGCCTCGATGCTCGGCACCGCATCCCGCAGGCGCTCTGAGGGAATGTCCTCGATGTAGGACTGGCCGGCCTCGATCGACGCGACCTTGCCCTCATCGACATCGACGGCCACCACATGCTCGCCGGCCTCCGCGAACGCGACAGCGAGCGGCAGTCCCACGTATCCAAGACCGATCACCCCTACTGACATTGGCTTGAGGACAATAGCGTCAAGGGTGACGGAAGCCGGCGCACAGACTACGATCTCTCTTGGACCGTGCTAGGCGGGGTGATAGCGGTGCCCTGTACCCGCAATCCGCTCTAGCGGGGCTGAATCCCCTCCCGAGGGGCGCAGGCCCCGGGGTCGGCGCCCTGCCCGTGGCGTTGATGGTCCGGTCCCGCGACGATGGAGACCCGTGAACCAGGTCAGATCCGGAAGGAAGCAGCCTTAAGCGGTCACCTTCAGGCGTTGCGGGGTCACCGAACCGGAGTCACGAGCGGTGGCCGCGCCCTGGGTACCGGCCTCGACGGAGGGTGCACGGTCCACCTCTGCCGCCAACACTAGACTCGATCTCCCGTGTCGACCGGCCCCTCCCTATACCGCCGCCACCGTCCCCGCACCTTCGCCGACGTCATCGGGCAGGAGCACGTAGTGAGAACCCTGCGCCACGCCGTCGAGCAGGGCAAGGTCCATCATGCCTACCTGTTCGTCGGGTCGCGGGGGACGGGCAAGACGAGCATGGCCAAGATCCTGGCCGCCTGCCTGAACTGCGAGCGTGGCCCGACAACCGAGCCGTGTGGCGAGTGCGAGTCGTGCGTCTCGATCGCCAACGCGACCTCGCTCGACGTGATCGAGATGGACGCTGCCTCGAACAACTCGGTCGATGACATTCGCGACCTGCGAGACCGAGTCGCGCTGGCTCCGATATCCGGCCGACACAAGGTCTACATCCTGGATGAAGCCCACATGCTCTCGCAGCAGGCCTGGAACGCGTTCTTGAAGACGCTCGAGGAGCCCCCGCCGCGGACCATCTTCGTATTGGCCACCACCGAAGCTCAGAAGGTGCTGCCGACCGTCGTCGACCGCTGCCACCGGTTCGATTTCGGCCGGCCCTCGGCCGGAGAGGTCTCGACCGTCCTGCAGCGTGTGGCGCAGGCGGAGCAGATCGCCGTCGACGAGCACGCGCTGGCCCTGATCGCCCGTCATGCCACCGGGAGCTTTCGCGACGCGCTGGGAACGCTCGAGCAGCTCCTCACCTACAAGGGCCAGGAGCCAATCGAGCCCGGTGACGTTCTCGCCGTGCTCGGGGTGGCCGACGACGAGCTGCTCTCAGAGGCCGTCACCGCCGTCGTGACCCGAGATCCGGCGCAGGCGCTGCGAACCGCGGCCCGGCTAGCGGAGTCAGGCCGCGATCCCGGACAGGTGCTGCGCGACCTAGAGCGCTACGCCCGGGAGCTGCTGGCCGTCCAGATCCTGGATGAGGTGCCGCCCGAGTTGCGCGTCACCCCGGAGCGCGATCGCCGGCTGGTGGCTCAGGCGAAGGCAGTGCCCAGAACCGACGCCGTCCGCCTGCTCGATCTGATCTCGATAGCGCTGGACGCGACCGCCAACGGGGCCAACTTCCGCATCCAGCTGGAGCTGGTCCTGATCAAGGCAGCGGCCCCGGAGGTCGATCCCTCGGTGACCGCGCTCCTGTCCCGGATCGAGCGATTGGAGGGCGGTTTGGCACAGCCCCGGCTCGAAGGCGCCGCACACACCAGCGCCGGCACGCCACACACCAGCGCCGGCGCGCCAGCTGAAGGGCCGCCTCCCGCTTCTGCGGAGCGTCCACCGACAGCCGCCGAACAGCCGACTGCCTCCCCCGATCTGCAGGACGCCTCCCGCCTGTGGCCGGCGGTGGTGGAGCAGGTCAAAGAGCGCAACGCGATGCTCGCCGCGCTGCTGGCAGACGCCAGGCCGGTCGCGGTCTCAGAGCGCGAGCTGACGCTGGCGTTTCCCGCCGGTGCTGACTTCCTCAAGCGCAAGGCCGAGCAGGACGAGCACCGGCGCGCCACCGTCGAGGCGCTCAGAGCGGTCAGCGGTCGCGCGCTCGGCCTCCGGTACGAGCTGCGCGACGGCGAAGACGAGGGAAGCGTCCGGGACAAAGCGACCGGGCTCTCTGGCGAGGAGCTCGTGCGACGCTTCGTGGAGGAGTTTGACGCTGAGGAGATTCTGGACGAGGAGATTCTGGACGAGGAACCGAATCCCGACACCGAACAACGCGAGGCCCACTGATGCCACCACAGCCCAACATGCAGCAGTTGCTCAAGCAGGCGCAGAAGATGCAGCAGGACATGATGGCTGCACAGGAAGCGCTCAAGCACGAGGTGGTCGACGCCTCCGCCGGCGGAGGGATGGTCACCGTCGAGGTGACCGGCGACCTCGTCGTGAAGTCGATCAAGATCGATCCGCAAGCCGTCGATCCCGATGACGTCGAGCTGCTCCAGGACATGGTCCTGGCGGCCGTCAATGAGGCGCTGCGCGCCGCCCAGGAGCTGGCGGCGTCGAAGCTCGGCGGGCTGGCTGGAGGGCTGGGTGGCCTCGGCCTGCCCGGGCTCTAACAATTCGTGTACGCCCCACCCGTCCAGCGGCTGATCACCGAGCTCTCGAAGCTCCCGGGGGTTGGCGGTCGAACAGCCCAGCGGCTTGCGTTCCACCTGCTGCGATCGAGCGACGACGACGCGCTGGGGTTGGCCGAGGCGATCCGCGAGGTCAAGGAGCGGATCGGCCTGTGCGAGACATGCTTCAACCTGGCTGACGGACCACTTTGTCGCATCTGCGCCGACCCGCGTCGCGACCCGGAGCTGATCTGCGTCGTCGAGGAACCGTCGGACGTGATCTCGATCGAGCGCACCCACGAGTTCCGTGGCCGCTATCACGTGCTCGGCGGGGCGCTGTCGCCGATCGACGGAATCGACCCGGAGGACCTGAAGCTGGTGGAGCTCTATGACCGTGTCAGGGACGGCGCAGTGCGAGAAGTGGTCATCGCCACGAACCCGACGACCACCGGTGAGGCAACCGCTCTGCACATCGCCGAAGCGCTGCGGGACCGCGCCCCCGAGGTCAAGGTCACGCGGCTGGCGAGCGGGCTCCCGGTTGGGGCGGACCTCGAGTACGCCGATGAGCTCACGCTCGGCCGGGCCCTGGCCGGACGGCGCGCCGTTTAGCTCAGAGAACCGCCCTCGGCATTACTCTATTTGCCGATGTCAGAACGTTCCGCTCGGGCGGGCTGTGGCCGGTCCTCAGGCGCCGTCTGGATGGCGCCGTCTGCCGACGCCGACTGGGCCGACGGCGCAGGACCTCAGCCCCGCGATCCCGGCAAACTCGACGGCCGGCGCGAGTGGGCCTGGGCATGGACTCCAGCAGGCCGGCGTGCGGACCAACGGGCTGCCATCGGGTTCGCCCCCGACCGCGGCTGGAGCACCTCGGAGCGCCTCCGGAAGCGGTAGCGCCCAGCGTACGGCCGCGGCCAGCACAGCAACCGGTGGGGCATTGGGGATCGGGCTGGCGGCCGCGACCAGCCGTGGGCGCTCGGCCGGCGGAGCCGCTCCCGGCCTCAACAAGACGGCGGCGCAGGGCAACTCTGGCTCCAGCCCTGGACAGATGCGGCAAGCGACCACGCCTACCGGCGAGTCGGGGTCGGCACCTGGACATACGGCAGGGATGCCTGGCAATGGCCACCCCACGATCCCCTGAGCGCCGAAGCGCCCTAGGCACCGAGCGGCCGCCGGCGCGTCCGCGCAGGATCCGCGTGCCCTCGCGGATCTGGAGCCCGCCGAGTCATTGGCGGCTGCTCGCGTTTTGCCTGTTCGTGCTGCTCGTGATGATCGCCTTCCAGGGGTTCGCGACCCATTTGATCGGCGCGGGGACCGAGCCGGTGGCCACTAATGAGGCAGCACCGCTTGCGAACACGAGGCCCGTCCTGGCTGCGCGAAATGGTGTGCTGAAGCCGATCGCGCCGCCGTTCGGACGCAGGATCGCGCTGACGTTCGACGACGGCCCAGATCCACACTGGACGCAGCGGGTCGCCGACGTCCTGCGCGCCAACCATGTCTCTGGGACCTTCTTCGAGATCGGCAGCCAGGTGGCTCGCTATCCAGACGTCGTCAGGCGCCTTGCACGCGACGGGGACGAGATCGGCAACCACACGTTCACGCACGTGCTGCTCTCGAGCGTTCCGGGTTGGGAGCAGCGGATGCAGGTCGAGTTGACCGAAGCGGCGATCGCCGGGACCACTGGGCATTACGCACGGCTGATTCGGCCTCCCTACGCGAGCCTGCCGGACGCGATCACGCAGAGCCAAGACCACGCCCTCGCACGGGTCGCCGGCGGGCACTACTTCATCGTGCTGGCGGACTACGACAGCCAAGACTGGCGGCGACCCGGCGTCGCTCGGATTGTGAGCGACTCGAGCCCGCCGGGTACCAGCGGCGGGATCGTGATGCTCCATGACGGCGGCGGCAATCGCGCACAGACCGTGGCTGCGCTACGAGAGTTGATCCCACGCCTGAAAGCCCGCGGGTTCCGGTTCGTGACGGTCTCTCAGCTCGCCGGTCTCTCCGGGGCCGTCACCGAGCCGCGGGCCGGTACGTGGCCGCACACCCGAGGATCCCTGTTCGTCTTCAGCGTCACGGTGGCGTACCTGATGACGACCGTCATCTCGGTCCTGTTGCTCGTCATCGGCGGGCTGGTGCTACTGCGCGCCCTGCTTTTGTTTGTCCTGGCCAGGCACCACGTCCGGGTCAGACGCCCCCGATCGTCTTCCCAATACAGCCCGTCGACGACGATCGTCGTGCCGGCCTTCAACGAGGAGGTGTTGATCGAGCAGGCCGTGCGCTCGCTGGCTGGAAGTGACTATCCGGACTTCGAGGTGGCGGTGGTCGACGATGGCTCGACGGACCGCACAGCGGAGATCATCGCCAACCTCGACCTCGAGCGGGTGCGACTGGTGCGCCAGGACAACGGCGGTAAGGCGGCGGCGCTCAACACGGGCATCGAATGCAGCCAATCGGAGATCGTGGTCATGGTTGATGCCGACACGCTGTTCGAGCCCCAGACGTTGCGCAGGCTGGTCGAGCCGTTCGCAGATCCAGACGTGGGCGGGGTATCCGGCAACACGAAGGTTGGAAACCGCTCTGGCCTGCTCGGCCGCTGGCAGCACATCGAGTACGTGATCGGTTTCAACCTGGACCGGCGGATGTATGACGTGCTCCAGTGCACCCCAACCGTTCCCGGCGCGGTGGGCGCCTTCCGCCGCGACGCCCTGAGCGAGGTCGGTGGCGTGCCGGGGGACACCCTGGCGGAGGACACCGATCTGACCCTGGCCGTCGGGCGGAGAGGAAAACGTGTCGTGTACGCCGAGGACGCTAGGGCCTGGACCGAGGCACCGTCGACCGTGACGGCGCTGTGGCGCCAGCGCTACCGCTGGTGCTACGGCACGATGCAATCTGTTTGGAAGCACCGCGGGGCGTTGATCAGCAACGATCCTCGCCAGCGGCGCATCGGGCGTCGTGCCCTGCCATACATGCTGCTGTTCCAGATCGTGCTTCCGGTGTTCGCGCCGCTGATCGACGTGTTCGCGGTGTACGGGCTCGTCTTCGGAGACACGGTTCAGACCCTTGCGGTGTGGGGGGCCTTCAACGTCACACAGCTCCTGCTCGGGGTGTATGCGTTCAGGCTCGACCGCGAGCCCTTGCGGCCGCTATGGCTGCTGCCGCTGCAGCAGTTCGCCTACCGACAACTCATGTACCTGGTCAACATCGAGTCGACTGTCAGCGCGTTCAAGGGAGTGCGCTCCGGCTGGCGGCATGTGCCGCGGGTCAGCGATGTCGCGATCGGGCCCGAGTAAATCCCGCCGTCAATCCCGTCGCGGCCCGCCAGCGCTCACGAGCTCCATCAGCAAGCAGTCGTGCCAGCCCTGCCCGCCCGAATCGCGCTCCGCCAGGCGCATGACTCCCACCGGCCTGAAGCCCACTTTCTCGTAGCAGCGGATCGCGGCCGTGTTGCCGAGCGCAGGATCGATCGTGATCCGGTGATGGCCGCGTTCTGAGATCAGGTGGTCCACGACACGCCCGACCGCCTCGGTGCCGAACCCGCGGCCGTGCAACCCAGGGTCGAGGAACAGGTCGATGCCCGCGTGGCGGTACCGGGGCTCGCGCTCCTCCCAGTACTGGATCAGCCCAGCGACCCGCCCGTCCACCAAGATCGTGAACCGCGTCGAGTCAGGCTCGTCCCAGGGAAACCCCTCTTCGGGGCGGTCCCACCACCGGGCGACTTCCGGCGTGCGGTGGATAAGCAGCAGCTCCTCCTCGTCCCCGGGGGCGAGCGGCCGGAGCTCGAGCCGGGACTCGGGGCGCGACGCGGTCAAGCCCTACCCTTGGCTGCCGTGCCTGGAGACCGCCCGAGTACGGCCGACAGTCCCACCGTCGTCATGAAGTTCGGCGGGACCTCCGTCGCGGACGCCGAGCGGATCAGGCGCGCCGCGCAGCGGATCGTCGCACAGCGGGAGGCCGGCAACCGCGTCGTGGCCGTGCTCTCCGCGCGCGGGCAGACGACGGATGAGCTGATCGCGATGGCCGAGGAGGTCTCGCCGACCCCCGACCGCCGGGAGATGGACATGCTGCTCTCGACCGGGGAGCGCATCTCCTGCGCCCTGTGCGCGATGGCAATCAACGACCTCGGCCACCGGGCCATGTCGTTGACCGGATCCCAAGCGGGCATCGTCACCGACACGTCGCACACGAAGGCAAGGATCCTCGATGTGCGGGCCGATCGCATCCACGAGGCACTGACCGAGGACAGGATCGTGCTCGTCGCCGGCTTCCAGGGCGTGTCGACGAGCCGCGACGTGACCACGTTGGGCCGGGGAGGGTCGGACACCACCGCAGTAGCGGTAGCGGCGGCCCTCGGCGCCGAGGTCTGTGAGATCTACACCGACGTCGCCGGGGTGTTCAGCGCGGATCCGAGAATCGTTCCCAACGCGCGCAAGCTGTCAGTGGTCTCGTTCGAAGAGATGCTCGAGATGGCGGCTTCCGGAGCCAAGGTGCTCCAGCTGCGATCGGTCGAGTACGCGCGTAACCACAGCGTCCGCATCCACTGTCGCTCCAGCTTTGTGGACGGCCCGGGTACCTTTGTCCTCGGAGAAGACGAGACGATGGAAAGACCGCTAGTCACCGCCGTGACCCACTCCACGGACGAGGCCCGGATCACGTTGCTCGGGGTGCCCGACCGGCCCGGCGCGGCGGCCAGGATCTTCGGCGCGCTCGCCGACTCGGGCTGCATCGTGGACACGATCATCCAGAACGAGCCCCTCGGTCACGGGCGCGACGCGGAGGTGTCGTTCACGATTCCCCAGGAGGACTTGGCCGAGGCCCAGCGGGCGCTTCAGGCGGTGGCCGGCGAGCTCGGGATCGCGCAGATCGATACCGACCGCCAGATCGGGAAGGTGTCGATCGTCGGCGCGGGTATGCGCTCTTATCCCGGCGTGGCGGCGAAGGTGTTCCAGACGCTGGCAGGAAAAGGGATCAATATCGAGATGATCTCGACCTCGCCGATCAAGATCTCGTGCGTCATCCGGGCCGAGGCCGTGCCCCAGGCCGTACAGGCGCTTCACGGCGCGTTCGAGCTGGGTGTGGGCGGCATCGAAGAGGATCACGGCCCGCGGTAGCCGCCGGCACGCGCTCAGCCCGCAAGGCCGAGCGCGACCCGGGCGAGCGGTCTCTCAGTATCCCTTCGCGACGAACTTGTTCCCGACCGTCTGGATCTGCCGGGCGTCGTTCTCGACCGACTTAGCTGCAGTTTGGTAATCGCCGGCGTTCTTGGCCTGGGCCGCGTCACGCAGCTTGGACATGTCCTCGCGCCGCCGTTTGAGAGCGCGGACTTCAGCGCCGGATCGATCTGGTTATTGAACAGCGGGCCGAGCTTCTGCTCGTACTGTGCCTTGGTCAGGGGCTGCCCATTGGTCGTCGGAGTCGACGACGGCGCCGCCGTCGACGACGACGATGACGATGACGATGATGGTGACGATGACGAAGTCGAGCTGGACTTCGATGAGCCGCCGCAGCCAGCCACGGCCAGGGCGAGCGTCGACGCCGCGACAGCGGCGCCCGACAGCCACCTAGAAGCGGTATGGGCTCCGCGATCAGCCGAGCGATACATGGTCATTACGTGAGAACTCCCTGGTTGTTTGATGTTTTAGGTGCCTCGCCGAGTCTCTTCCGCGCCACCTGGCACACGGCTTGACGTCACCTGACGGCGCGGCTATGTGCCGCTTCGGGGTTGCTCCGCCGGTTCGCCCCCGCCGGGATCAGAGGATTTCGACCCGGGAGATTATGCCGCCTTTAGTGGATGTTCGCTCGGTTGCCTAATTTCCGCCGCCCACGAGGCCTGACCAGCATTCCCGTACCTATTCGTCTTCCGGCGGCGGGGTCGTCTCCTTGAGCCGCTGCCTGGCCGCCTCGATCCGCTCGGCGGGCTCCACGTCGCGGTCGGGGGTCGCGGGCGGGACCACGGGCGGCGGGGTTTGACCGCGCAGCAGCGCGGCCAGCGCCCGCCCCAGCCTCCCGATCACGCCGCCGAGGCGACCACCGAGGTCGACCAGTCGATCACCGACGTGGGCCTCACGATGTGCTTGCCCATTCCCAGCTCCTTGGGCGACAGGCCGAGCGCCAGGCCGACCAGCTGCGGCAGATGCAGTACCGGCAGCCCCAGCTCGTGGCCAACCACGCTGGCCGCGGCGGGCTGCTGGAGGTCGAGGTTCAGATGGCAGAGCGGACAGGGGACAACCAGGCAGTCGGCCTCGGCGTCAAGGGCGTCACCGATGTGGCGCCCGGCCTGCGCCAGCGACGCCTCCTTGTTCATGGTGATGATTGGGAAGCCGCAGCACTTGTAGACGCCGGCGTAGTCGACGACAGTTCCCCCGAGTGCCTCGATCAGCATGTGCAGGTAACGATCGCGCGGGTGCTGTTCGTCTATCCCCAGCCTGTCCACGGGACGAACGATGTAGCAACCGTAGAAGGGGCCGACGCGGAGGTCGGTCAATGGTCGCGTGACCCGCTCGCGCAGGGCGTCGAGCCCGATCTCCTCGACCAGCAGCCACAAGAAGTTCTTGTTCGTGATCCCCTTCTCGTAGCGCAGCCCCTCGTTGCCAAGGTTGGTGTTGATCTGCTCCCGATAGTCGCTGTTGGCGTCCAGCCGCTCTTGGCACTCTGACTGCGCGCCCTGGCAGGTCGAGCAGATATTCATCATCAGCTCGCCGTCGGTCCGCTGGGCGAGCGCGAACGTGCGGGCATTGAGGGTGTCGGCCAGCTCCTGGTTGTGCTCGGCGATCACGCCCGCGCCGCAGCAGGCGGCCCGGTCCAGCTCGATCAGCTCGATGTCGAGCAGCGGCGCGACCTTGGACATCGATCCGTGAAGCTCGGGCGTGAACCCGCGGCTCACGCACCCCGGCCAGTAGGCGACCTTCATTCTTGCTCCTCGCTTGTTGGCGGTTCTTGGTCCTCGGCCCCGGCGCGCGGCACGTCCTCGGCCCCCACGGTCGGCGCTGAGGTCTCGGCCGGGGGCTCACGGTCGGCGGCGCCAACGGTCTGCTCCGAACGGTCGTCCTTCGCCTCCGTGGGTCCGGGCGGCTCGAGCGGCGTCGGCTCGTCGGTGTGCGGCGGGTGCACGGGATCGTCCTC
Organism: Actinomycetota bacterium; assembly: GCA_005883415.1. Classification (GTDB taxonomy): domain Bacteria; phylum Actinomycetota; class Thermoleophilia; order Solirubrobacterales; family Solirubrobacteraceae; genus Palsa-465. The sequence goes on from VAWT01000238.1 coordinate 10,811, forward strand.
GTACCCGGTGACGTAGAGGTTCAGCTCGTTTCGCGTCTCGCGTCCGTCTACCTCGTCGAACAGTGCCTTGACCTCCTTCGGCGCCTTGTGGGTGTGAAGCAGGGCGGTCTTGGGCGTGATCTTCCGGCGCGCCAGTGCGGTGGCGATCGTGGGCAGAGAGCCGAGCAGCTCCGGGAGCGCGTGGGGGTCCAGCTTCCCGCCATATGAGTCCGGGAGCAGGTCGGCCTCGTGCAAGAGCCCGTTCTTGCGGATGTTCTTGACGAACGCGCGCTCATGGCGATGGCCGTTGTTGCGGTCCTCGATGTCGAAGTCCGAACCGGCGACCCGCCGTAGGCGCATTATCTGGCTCATGGGATCGACGCCCTTGGGGCAGGCGTCGATGCAGTTGAAGCAGTGCGTGCAGTCGTAGATCCCGTGCTCGTCCTCGCTCAGATCCTTCAGCCGCTCGTGGTGTTCGGCGTCCCGGGGGTCGCCCACGAACCGGTAGGCCTTGGATAGCGCCGCCGGCCCGATGAACTCGGGGTCGACCTCCATCGACAGGCAGTCCGACACGCACGCCCCGCACTGGATGCAGGCCATCGTCTGGGTGACGTCCACCATGTTGTCGTGCGGGACGATGTACTCCCGTTCGGGGATCGGCTCCTTGTTGATCAGCCAGGGGGTGACGCGATGGATCTTCCGCCAGTGGACCGCGTCCATGTCGACGATCAGGTCTCGGATCACGGGCATGTTTCCCATCGGCTCGACGGTCACCACCGTCTCTTGCTGCTGGCCCTCATCGGGCGGGTTCCAGCCCGTCCCAGCGCCCCGCCTCGCCGCCTCGTCCAGGTGTGTGTTGCAGGCCAGACCGGGCTTGCCATTCATCCGTACGCCGCACGAGCCGCAGATCCCCTGCTGGCAGGAGCAGCGGACGCCGATGGAGCCGTCGGTATCGGCCTTCACCTTGAGGATCGCGTCGAGCACCGAGTTGTGCTCGGCGATCACGCCCGCGCCGCAGCAGGCGGCCCGGTCCAGCTCGATCAGCTCGATGTCGAGCAGCGGCGCGACAGATCGATGTGTTTGAGCCACTCGCCGTCGTTGCGGTCGGGGAAGTCCAGTCGGTATTGCGCCACGCGTGACTCCTTGCGCGCCTCCGCCGCCACGATGGTCGACTCGGCCACCTCGAGCATGTATCCGAGCTCGATCGCCGCGATCACGTCCTGGTTGAAGACAGCTCCACGGTCATCGACGGCGGCCTTAGCGGCCTCCTCCTTGAGCCTGCGGATCGTCTCGTGCGCCGTGGCAAGGCCCTCGGCGTCCCGGAACACGGCCACATACCGGTTCATGATCTCGCCCAGCTCTTCCTTGATCGCCGCAATCCGCCGGCCGCCGGGTTCCCGGCGGATGATCGAGCTGATGTAGCGCTCGGTGTCCTCGACGCGGGCCGGGCGCGTCAGGGGCATGGTGGTGTGGCGTGCACGGTTCAGGGCCGCGTGCTCGCCGGCCCGGCGGCCGAATACCAGCGTGTCGAGCAGCGAGTTGGCCCCCAGCCGGTTGGCGCCGTGCACCGAGACGCATGCCACCTCGCCAGCCGCGTAGAGCCCGGGGACGTTCGTCTGGCCGTGAGTGTCGGTCTTGACGCCGCCCATGATGTAGTGGTTGCCGGGGCGGATGTGGATGGGCTCGCGCGTGATGTCAACCCCGGCGTAGTCCCTCCCGATGTTGACGATCTCCCGCAGCGCCTCGAGCGTGCGGCGGCGCGGCACCTTGGTGATGTCGAGCGCCACCGTCCCGTCGGGAAAGCCCCGGCCCTCGTTGATCTCGGTTTGCTCCGCCCGGGAGACGACGTCCCGGGAGGCCAGCTCGAGCTTGTTCGGCGCGTAGCGCTCCATGAACCGCTCGCCCTCGGCGTTCAGAAGCCAGGCGCCCTCGCCCCGGGCGCCTTCGGTGATCAAGAGCCCGTTGCCGGCCAGCGTCGTGGGGTGGTACTGGACCATCTCCATGTCCTGCAGCCTGGCGCCGATCCGGTAGGCCTGGGCGATCCCGTCGCCGGTGACGATCAGGCCGTTGGTGGTCGGCTGGTAGACCTGCCCGGCGCCGCCTGAGGCCAGGATCACGGCCTTGGCGTTGAACACCTCCAGATGCCCGTCGCGCAGGTTGCGGCAGATCGCGCCCGTGCAGTGGCCGTCGTCGTCCTGGAGCAGGTCGACCGTGAACCACTCCTCGTAGCGGTCGAGCTGCTCGTGGTGCTTGAGCAGCTGCTCGTAGAGCACGTGCAGGATGGCCTGGCCGGTGATGTCGGCCACGTAGTAGGTGCGAGCCGCCGAGGCGCCGCCGAAGGCCCGCGTCCCCAGGTGGCCGGCGTCGTCGCGGTGGAAGGTGACGCCGGCGTGCTCGAGCCACAGGATCTCCTCCGGGGCCTCGCGGCACATGATCTCGATCGCGTCCTGGTCGCCCAGGAAGTCGGAGCCCTTGACGGTGTCGAATGCGTGCGATTCCCACGTGTCCTCGGGGTTGAGCGCCGCGTTGATCCCCCCGGCGGCGGCGACCGAGTGCGAGCGGACGGGGTGGACCTTGGAGACGACTCCGACCGAGGCCCCCGTCTGGGCCGCCGCCAGCGCCGCTCGCTGGCCGGCGAGGCCCGCCCCGATGATCAGAACGTCGTGTGAGGGCACGGCGGGCGATTGTATTGATCGCCGGTTTTCTGGCTTTTGCGTGTGTTGGGCGCGGGTCCGGGCCACCAGCTTCGGAACGTGTCTGCGAGCACAAACCGCCGTGGCGCGGTCGGCTCTGTCCGTTGCGTCACGCATAGCGTGCCCCGGAGCACGCTGCCGGCGTTTGCACCAGGATTTGTGCTCTGGAACACGTCCGAATGGGGCGCGGCGCGGGAAGCGGCCCCGCCGCCGAGCGCGGCGCGGGAAGCGGCCCCGCCGCCGGGCGCGGCGCGGGAAGCGGCCCCCGCCGCGCCCTACTGTGGCTTCATCCCTCCCCGTGGGTTGCGCGGGTGGTACATGACTCCAACCAGGAAGTCTCGGTTCAGCCGCCCGATCACCCGGATCGAGATCTCCTTCGGGCAGGCCGCCTCGCACTCACCGTAGTTGGTGCAGCCGCCGAACCCTTCCGCGTCC
>VAWT01000441.1:0-1198 GCA_005883415.1 Actinomycetota bacterium
TGGGTTCTGTTCCTGGACTCCGACTGCTCCGCTCCCGGTCACCTGATCGACGACTTCTTCTCGGTACCGGTCGGCGATCGAGTCGGCGCGCTGGCGGGAGAGGTGGTCCCTGCCATGGACGGAAAAACGCTGGCCACGAGATATGGGGCTGCGCGCGGATTCCTCAGCCAGCGACAGCATCTCGCTCATCCCTACCGGCCCCGTGCCGTCGCGGCGAACCTGCTCGTCCGCCGTGAGGCGTTCGAGGAAGTCGGAGGCTTCTACGAGGGCCTGCGCGCCGCGGAGGACACGGACTTCTCCTGGCGCCTTCAACAGGCGGGATGGCGGCTGGAGCCGCGGCCGCAAGCGTCCGTCGAGCACAGCTACCGCGCGTCGGTGACCGAGCTGCGGCGCCAATGGCGCGGCTACGCCGCCGGTCGCGCCTGGCTGGCGCGGCGCTACAACGGCTTTGCACCCCAGCCGGCTGCGGCACGCGCGGCGCGTCGGATGCGGAGCAGGTTCGGCGGCGGCGCACGTGGGGTCGTCGACCGCTCCGCGCCCGAGACCCGCGCCGGGCCCCTCGAGCGGAGCCGATACCTGGCGCTCGACGCCCTGTTGGCCGGCGAGGAGCTAGCCGGGTTCGTGCTCTCAAACCGGCCGAGACCGGATGGAGGCAAAGGACCATCCCGGGTCGTGCTGATCGCCGAGCGCTTCCCGGCAGCCGGGGATCCCCTGGTTGACTTTGTCCGCACGCTGGACGGCGCGCGGGTGGAGGCGATCGCGCGTCCGGAGTCCGTGGCCGTCGAAGCGGTCCGCGCGCTGCGCATCGACTACCGGGAGGATGACGGCGCGCTGCTGCGCGCGGGTGCGCTGCTTCAGCTACTCATCCGGCATCCTCTGCGCTCTGTGCTCGACCTGATGCGACGCCCTCGCGGCGATCCCAAGCTGAGCGCGCTTGCTCCCGCAGTCCGCCGCCTGGAACGCGACCGAGATGCGCGTGTGCACGCCCTGGCCACCGAGCAGGCCCGGGCGATCGCCACCCGAGTGGCCACCCTCGCCGGCCGGCCGCTTGACTAGCCGTCATGCGGGTCCACGTCGTTGATCCCTCGGCCTACACGCCCCCCTACGACCATGCCCTGTGCGCCGCGCTCGCGCGCGGAGGGGCTGAGGTGGAGTTGATCACGAGCGACTTCGCCTACGGGGAGACGCCGACCCCGAA
>VAWT01000441.1:1206-3930 GCA_005883415.1 Actinomycetota bacterium
CCGGTGCAGGCTCTCGATACTCACCTGCTTCCCCGCCGACCGGTCGTGTTGACAGCGCATGACCTGCTGCCGCGAGAGCCACGACCCGGCCAGGTCGGCGCACAGCGGAGGCTGTACGACGCCGTCGACGCACTCGTCGTCCACTCCGAATACGGCCGCGGGCAGCTGGTGTCAGAGTTGGGGATCGAGCCGGCCAAGGTGCACGTCGTCCACCATGGAGCGTTCAGTCACCTGCTCGAGCAACCGCATGAAGCGCCGCTGTTGCAGGACCTGGCCGAGGTGAAAGGCCCAGTCGTGCTGTTCTTCGGTCTGCTGCGTCCCTACAAGGGGATCGAAGTCCTGCTCGATGCATGGCGCGGACTGGTCGGCGCCGAGCTGTGGATCGTGGGCCGGCCTCGCATGCCGGTCGAGCCGCTGCGTGGCAAGGCGCCACCCGGGGTCCGGTTCGTGCCCCGGTTCATCTCCGACGCCGAGCTACCGGCATACTTCCGGCGCGCGGACGTGGTCGTGCTGCCATACCTGCGAACCGAACGCCTTGATTTCTCGGGTGTGCTGGCCACGGCCCTGGCGTTCGGAAAGGCAGTGGTCGCCTCGGACATCGGCGGCTTCTCGGAGGTTGGCGCCACGGGTGGCGCGCGCCTGGTGGCGCCGGGCGATCCCGCCGCGCTGCACGAGGAGCTGGCGGAGCTGATCGCTGACCCCGCTGCCCGGCAGCAGCTGTCCACCACGGCCCGCGCCGCGGCGGCCGGTCCCTACTCGTGGGACCGGGCGGCGGCCGCCACGCTCGAGCTGTACCGCCGGCTACTGGCTACTGGAGTCCGAGCTTCTGCTTGATGGGGTTGATGGCCTGGGTCAGCGCTGAGGCGCTGGCGGCCAGGCTCGCCGCCGCCTGCTGGGTTGCGGAGCTGTTGTGAGCGGCCGCAGCGGAGGCGATCGCCTTCAGGTCCGAAGTGAGTTTCGAGGCGGCGCTAGTGACGTTGTTCCACTGAGCCGCGACGCTCGACGGGGGCTTAAGCGCCTTGAGCTTGGCCACCTGGCCCTCGAAACGGGTCGCGAGGCTCTGGAAGCTCGCGCTGACCTGGGCGTCGTTCTGCTTGGGCGCCTGACTGATCTCGTTGGCGATCGCCTGGCCCGTCTGGTTGAGCTGTGTCCGCACCGAGTTGTAGCCGGACTTGAACGTGGCGGTCGTATCCGAGCCTCCGCAGCCGGCGAGCGCCGCAACGACCGCCACCACGCAGACTCCTGACGTGGCTCGACCGTGATGCATTGCCTCCTCCTTTTCTCGCGACCTACGTGGCGAGCAGTGAAGATACCGGGGCTGCGCCACAATGGCCGCCGCCCATGACCGCCCTTGCGATCGTCTTCTGGTCCTCGGTGGCCTTGATCGTCTACGCCCATCTCGGCTACCCGCTGCTTCTCTCTCTGCTGGCGCGTTTGCGCGGACCGCAGGAGTTCCGATGGCCGCAGGATCTGGCGCTGCCGACTGTGTCGGTGATCGTTCCGGCGTACGCCGAGGAGGAGGTGATCCAGCAGCGGATCGCCAATCTCCACGACGAGATCGCGTTCCCCCGTTCGAAGCTCGAGGTGATCGTCGCTTGCGATGGATCCCCCGACCGGACCGCACAGCGCGCGCGAGAGGCTGGCGCAGACTTGGTGCTCGAGCTGCCACGCGGGGGAAGCACCAATCAAGAGGGCCTCTACTGGCGCTACGAGTTGGCGATGCGCGCTAGGGAGTCGCGTCTGCGTTCGGTCACCGGCGGCAACGGCGCGATTTATGCCACCCGCCGCGACGCGTACGTGGAGGTCGATCCGGTCATGGGTCACGACCTCTCGTTCCCGTTCACGCTCGTGAAGCGCGGCTGGCTGGCGCTCTACAACCCTGCCGCCGTGGCCAGCGAGAAGATGGTCCCCTCGCTCGAAGGCGAGTTCGCCCGCAAGCGGCGGATGATGGCCCACACTTGGCCGATCGTCCTCCAGGGAGGGCTGCTGTCTCCCCGCGGGTACGGAGCCGTGTACGCGTTCATGATCTTCTCCCACCGGGTCCTGCGCTATATCACCCCGTTCCTCCACCTCGTGGCCCTCGGCACGGCCATCGCCCTCATCGGCCAGGGATGGGTGTACATCGCGGCCGTCGTGATCCAAGGGGCGGTGCTGCTCGGGGCCCTGGCCGCGGCCCTCATTCGCTGGCGGCCGCTCTTGATCGCGCGCTACTACGTGCTGACGACGGCGTCGCTGGCGGCTGGGCTGTGGGACTGGCTGCGGCACGGCGTCGACCCGGGCTGGGAGCCGGCGGAGGGGACGAGATGAGCTCTCCCAGGGCCAGAGCTCCCAGCGGTGCGCGCTCGATGCCCGCCCAGGACGCCGCGAAGCGGGCGCTCGATCTCCTGATCGCGGGGGTCGGGAGCCTGGTGAGTGCCCCCGCGGTCGCGCTGCTCGCGCTCGCAATCCGGCTCGAGTCCCCTGGCCATCCGGTCTACCGCCAGGCTAGAGCGGGCAAGGACGGCAACGAGTTCTCGATCTACAAGCTGCGCACGATGGTCCGCGGGGCGGAGTTCACCGGCGCCGGGCTGGCAATCCAGGAGGGCGATGACCGCATCACTCGCGTCGGCTCCTTCTTGCGCCGCTACTCGCTCGATGAGCTGCCCAACCTTTGGAATGTGCTGCGGGGCGAGATGTCGATCGTCGGCCCCCGCCCGACGCTCCCGGTCCAGGTCCAGCAATACG
>VAWT01000450.1 GCA_005883415.1 Actinomycetota bacterium
GCTCTCGTGGCCGGTGGCGTAGTATTCCTGCAGAAGCGCCCCCTGGCTCGGCAGCGTCTGGGCCAGGTATGGGTCGGCGGTCGGGTCGCCGAATGTCGAGGCGTAGCTCTCGTTCTCGAGCGCGATCACGAATACGTGGTGCACGGGCGGCAGCCGAAACGTCGTCCCCCTAGGGGCGGCGAGCGAGGATCCGGTGGCGCCCCCCAGCGCCAGCGCCGCCGCGGCGACGAACGCGGCAGTCGTCGGGAATCGCAGCGCTCGCTTCATGACTGCGGCCCGGACGGTCCCGTCGCGGACGGGCCTTGGATCGTCGGCGGTGTCAGGTCGGCCGCTCTCTTGACGTTGAGGAAGTCCATCACCGTGGCGGCGTTCGCGTCACGGTAGGTGAGCGCGGGCAGGTTCCACTTGTATTCGATCGTGGCCAACGCCGAGGTGTGATCGTGCACCACGTTGGTGACTCCTTTCGGCTTGGAGTAGGGAGAGACAACGACCGCCGGCACCCGAGGCCCGTAGATCGTGTAGCCACCGGGCACGTCCCCTGGCCCCAGCCTGCGGCGGGATCGAGTCAGGGGCGATCGCCGCTGGCGGCGGCCCGGACGGCCTCGCCCGCTCCCGGCACGGCCAACGCGGCCGCCAGGAGACCGCCGCGGCGCAGCAAGGCCCGCCGAGTTAGGTCGCGCGCCTCGGGCGCGTCGAAATGCCCCGACATGGCGTAGGAGCTACCCGCGAGCGCTGGCCACAACGTGAAAAGGCTGTGACCAGCCCTGCGGAACTACGTGCGCGCTGTTTTGGGTGTTTTGCGTGGTTCGACGAATGGTTCGTGGTCGGGGGGGTGTCCGGCTTGGATTTGGCGTCCTCGTTCGAGTTCGGCGTTCCATTCGGCGCCGAGGAGCACGGCGATGTTTGAGATCCATAGCCAGACGAGGAAGATGACGACGCTGGCTAGTGCGCCGTAGGTTTTGTTGTAGGAGGAGAAGTTCGCGACGTACAGCGCAAAGGCGCCGGAGGCGATTACCCAGACGGCGACGGCGAATACGCCTCCGGGGCTGATCCATCTGAAGCCGGGATGTTTGACGTTGGGCGAGGCCCAGTAGAGGATCGAGAACATGAAGCTGACGACGAGCAGCAGCACTGGCCATTTGGCGATGTCCCACACTTTGACGGCGGTTCCGCCGATGCCGAGGATTTTTCCGATCTGCCCCGCGAGTGAGCCGGTGAGCACGACGGCGATGGCGCTGATCGCCAGCAGCGCCAGCAGCACGACGGTCACGGCCACCCTGACTGGCAGGGTCATCCAGATCGGGCGGCCTTCCTGGACGTCGTAGATCGCGTTTGAGGCGCGCATGAACGCCGCGACGTAGGAGGATGCAGACCAGATCGCGCCCGCGATTCCGACGAAGAAGAGCACTCCGGCGGCGCCACGGCTGTGCTGGAGGTTGGTGATCGCGGTGGAGAGGATCTGGTGGACAGAGCCCGGGGCCAGCTTTCCGAGGTTGTCGATCAGTGGCTGGGTGGCGGAAGGGCCGATTAGCCCCAGGACCGACACCAGCGCGATGATCGCGGGGAAGATCGCCAGCACTCCGTAGTAGGTCAGCGCCGCCGCGGCGTCGGTGAGGTTGTCGGCCTTGAACTCCTTCGCGGTGCGCTTGAGCAAGGAAGCCAAACGCGAACGCTCCGGCCGCAGCCAGCGCGATCGGGTTCTCACGCGCCTTCTCAGAAGCCTGAGTAGCGGCGCTCGCTGCACTATCAGGCGAGGCCTCCTTGGCCCTGCCCCACAGCTGCTCTTTCTTCTCGCTGACCGACGTCTTGGTCGCGTCGAGCTTTTGCTTGGCTTGGGCCTTGACATCGGCCTTCTCGGCCAGCGCCTCGACGGTGTCGCCTAGCTGTTCGCGCGTCTTTTCGATATCGCGCTGGATCTGCTGGGGATCTTGCGTGTCGGTCACCGGCGCGCCTGCTGTGCCCGGGTCTTGGCCCATTGCACGTCCTCCTTTACGCTCTCTGCTGCCTGCTCGGGCACCGGCGGGGTGGCCTGCTGAACCTTGGACTTGCCCTCAAGCGCCAACACCCCGGCGATCGCGCCCAGCACCACCGTCACGATCAACGCCGCCAGCCACGCCGCCACCGCCGTCGCCAGCGCCAAAATCGCCGTCGCCGTCAACGCACCCACGGTATAGAGCCCGACAATCCCGGCGCCGCCGAACATCCCGGCACCGATCCCCGCGCGCTTGCCCTTCGCCGTGAACTCGGCTTTCGCCAGCTCCGCCTCCTGACGGGCCAGGCGACTCGCCTGCTCAGACAACTGCTTGACCAGCTCAGCTACCGACTCCTGCGAGCCAGAGCTACCGCCGGCCTCGGTTGCATTCGCCATCATTCTCCTCCAATTGGGACCAGATCGGGGCTTTCCTCATCCGAGCAACCCTAAACCAGAACAAACCGAGACACATAGCTCCTAGAACCGGGACGTTTCAGACACTGAGGCGCCGAATGCGAGGCGCGGAGGTGCTACAAGGGGGTGTTGGCCGAGACTTCGAGCTCGGGGCTTTTCCGGTCTCGGCTCAGTTCGTTGCGATGATCACGTCGGATGCTTTGATGATCGCGACGATCTCTGTCCCTGGTGCCAGCCCGAGCTCTTCAACCGCCTCCACGGTG
>VAWT01000451.1 GCA_005883415.1 Actinomycetota bacterium
GTTGCGTCCGCTGCTGGCCGACTACGTGCTGTCCATGCCCCGCGGTGCGCAGGTGATCTACCCAAAGGACGCTGCCCAGATCCTGATGTTCGGCGACATCTTCCCCGGTGCTCGGGTGCTCGAAGCGGGCGCCGGATCCGGCGCGCTGACCTGCTCGCTGCTCCAAGCGGTCGCAGATCAGGGCAGCGTGATCTCCTACGAGGTGCGTGCGGACCACGCCGAGCACGCAGCGGCCAATGTCGAACGATTCTTCGGGTATGCAGTGCCCAACTGGCAGTTGCGGGTGGCCGATCTGGCTACCCACCTCGCTGAAGAACCAGTCGATCGTGCAGTGCTCGACATGCTTCATCCATGGGCGGCGCTGCCGGCTGTGTCGGCCGCGCTGGTCCCCGGCGGGGTGCTCATCGTCTACGTGGCCACCACGACCCAACTGTCTCGCAGCGCCGAAGCGCTGCGAGAAGCCGGCTGTTACACCGAGCCACAGGCCTGGGAGACGCTGCAGCGGCCCTGGCATACGGTCGGGTTGGCGGTCCGCCCCGAGCATCGGATGGTCGGGCACACCGCGTTCTTGCTCACCGCTCGGCGGTTGGCGCCCGGTGTCGTCCCGCCCACCCCGCAGAGGCGACCCAGCCGATCCAACCGGCGCCTGTAGCCGCAGCGTCCGAATTGCCCGGGTAGTTGATCTGCAGTTGACTCCCGGTTTCCGCGTGCGGTCCCGTACCGTTGATGGTCTGGCAGAACCATGCGGGAGGAGGTGCCTCGTGCCGCACGAATATCCCGGCGACCGAGCCGCTGAGGGTCGAAACCGCATCGACCCTGCGCTTGCCGCCCAGATCAGGGTCCTCGAGGACGAGGTGACGCTGCTGCGCCGCCGTTTGACTGAGTCTCCCCGGCACGTCCGGTTGCTCGAGGAGCGCCTGGCCGAGGCGTCCGCATCGGTAGCCCAGCTCACCGAGCGCAACGCCAAGCTCGTCGAGACCCTGCGAGAGGCTCGCAGCCAGCTGCTCGCGTTGCGCGAAGAGGTCGATCGGCTGGCCCAGCCGCCCAGCGGCTACGGCGTTTTTCTCAGCTGCTTCGACGACGGCTCGGTGGACGTGTTCACCTCGGGTCGCCGGATGCGGGTGGCGGTATCGCCCGCGGTGGAGATCCCGCAGCTGCGACGGGGCCAGAGCGTGCGTCTCAATGAGGCGCTGACCGTCGTGGAAGCTGGCACGTTCGAGTCCACTGGCGAGGTCTGCGCATTGCGTGAAGTGATGACCGGCGGCCAGCGTGCGCTGGTTGTGGGTCACGCCGACGAAGAGCGGGTGGTATGGCTGGCCGAGCCCCTGCTTCGTCTGGCCAACCAGATCGAGCAGATCCGCGATGCCGTCGAGCTGCCATTCCTGCATGCCGATTTGTTCCGCACCTACGAGTTGCGCCCACCCAAGGGGGTGCTGCTCTACGGCCCTCCTGGGTGCGGCAAGACGCTGATCGCCAAGGCGGTGGCCAACTCGTTGGCCAAGAAGGTGGCCCAGGTCCGTGGAGATAGCGAGGCGAAGAGCTACTTCCTCAATATCAAGGGACCGGAGCTGCTCAACAAGTACGTCGGCGAGACCGAGCGGCACATCCGGATGATCTTCCAGCGGGCTCGGGAGAAAGCCTCGGAAGGCACCCCGGTCATCGTGTTCTTCGACGAGATGGACTCGATCTTCCGTACCCGTGGGTCGGGGGTGTCCTCCGACGTCGAAACCACGATCGTGCCGCAGTTGCTCAGCGAGATCGACGGTGTGGAGGGGCTGGAGAACGTCATCGTCATCGGTGCCTCCAACCGTGAGGACATGATCGATCCGGCGATCCTGCGCCCCGGCCGGCTGGATGTGAAGATCAAAATCGAGCGTCCGGACGCGGAGGCGGCCAAGGACGTCTTCTCCAAGTACCTGACGGCCACGCTGCCGCTACACGCTGACGATCTCGCCGAATTCGGGCGCGACCGCCAGGCCTGTATTCAGGCGATGATCCAGGGCACCGTCGAACGCATGTACGCCGAGAGTGAGGACAACCGATTCCTGGAGGTTACCTACGCCAACGGCGACAAGGAGGTGCTCTACTTCCGAGACTTCAACTCCGGCGCGATGATCCAGAACATCGTCGATCGGGCGAAGAAGAAGGCGATCAAGTCGGTGTTGGAGACCGGTCAGCCCGGGTTGCGGATGACCCATCTGCTCGACTCGATCGTCGACGAGTTCGCCGAGAACGAGGACCTACCCAACACCACCAACCCGGACGACTGGGCACGGATTTCGGGCAAGAAGGGAGAACGTATCGTCTACATCCGTACCCTGGTCACCGGCAAGAACGCCGAATCCGGCCGGGCCATCGACACCGCCACCAACACTGGTCAGTACCTGTAAAGACCGGTTCACGGACGCGCATTTTGCGAGATGATCGAGTTCCGCCTCGGCTCTCGATGATCCGCTCCGGCACGTTTCTTACCTGCGGTGAGAACAACGTGCACGTCCGGCATGCCCGCCGTGGGGAAGCCGCACCCTGATTCGTTTGGATTCATACCACTGCTGAGGTACGCAATCGGGGCAACGCCCGTGGCTGGGCTGGTGGAGTGCTCGGTGGACCCCCTCTCGGTGGTCCGGGCCCCCCTTGGGGCCGATCAGGTAGCTAGGACCCAGATTCCGCCGACGCCGGTGAGACCGCGGCCGATGAGGTTGCGCAGGTTCAGCGCGGCGGTGCGGTACTTGAGCCAGGCGTTGTTTTTGGTGGTGCCGCGGTAGCGCAGCTTGATCCGCCGCCCGCTCTGGGTGGCGACCTGGGAGACGGTGCGTTCGACGTTGGGCCGGTAGGTCCGGTAGTCCTCGCGCAGGGCGGGGTCAGCCGCCCAGTCCACGCGGGCCGCGCGCAGCAGGTCGTCGCGTTCGTGCAGGACCATCGTGCGTCCGGCCTTCGCCGTGGTGCAGGCCGCGCGCACCGGGCAGTCACGGCACAACGCCCCGAAGGTCACCGTCCGGGTCGCTGACAGCGGCCGGGTCTGACCGGCCGGGCAGGTGACCGTGCCGGAGTCCTCATCGACGGTGAAGTCGTCGATGGTGAACCCGCCGGGGACCGCCGGCTGCACCGGCTTGGGCTTGATCACCGCGTGGTGTCCGGCTCGCTCGATCTCACCACGCAGCTCACCCGTGCCGTAGGCCGAGTCGCCGTACCAGCTCAGAGCCTGAGCCTGGCCGTTGCTCCCGGCCGCGTTGCTCCCGGCCGGTGCGCGGTCGTGCGCAGCGGCCTGGGCAGCGGCGGCGCTCTCGGCAGGGTCACCGGTTGCCGCGTTGTCGCTGGTGGTCTCATCGGCGGTGTCGCCACCGGACCCGGGGGCGGGGTCCGCCGCGGTGGGCCCGTCACCGGAAGGTGCGCCACCCTGCTCGTCGCCGCCCTGCTCGTCCTGGGTCAGGAACTGCTGCGCGAGCGCCGCGTCGGAGTTGTCGGCCCCCGCGGCCATGGTCAGCGCCTCGTCGGTGATCAGCCCGGTCTCCGGTTCGGCGACCATGTGCGCCCGGTAGCCGTCCTTGCGGTTGCTCTGCGACTTGCGGGTGTGCCGGGCTTGGGGGTCCACAGTGGAGATCACCCGGTCCGGGGCGACCTTGCGCGCGATCCGCCACCGCCCGTCACGCCCGTCAGAGCCCTCGGCCGGTTCCACGTCCTGCCCGGCGACCAGCGCTAACAACGCCAGCGCCGCCGCGGCCGGCTCATCGAGCTCGACCTCGGCGAACGCTGCGACCACCGCGTTCGCGTCACAGACCAGCGCGGAGACCAGCGCGTCCTTCGCCGCCGGGTCCGTCCAGTCGATCCGCGGCTTACCCACACCGCGGTAGTCGTGCCCGGTGCACACGGCCGCGATCACCGCACCGGCGCCGGGGACCTCCCGACCCACTCGCCGGATCGCGCCGATCAGCTGGGTGATCGTGTCCTGGGTGGCGACCGCATCATCGATGATGCGACAACCCGCACGCCACCTTCCACCGCAGGTCACAGCGGACCGCCTCGGCGCACTCCCGGTCCGACAACCCGTGCAGCGCCTGCAACGTCATCACCGCCGCCATCCGCGTAGCCGGCAGCGACGGGCGACCGATGATCGAGAACAGGTCCGCGTACTGCTCATCGGGAAACACGTCACCCCGATGATCGGCCAGAAACCCGAACATGCTCCCCACCGGGACCAGGTGACCCACCACCTGCGCGGCGTCCCACAACTCTCGGTCCGGCCCCTCCACACCCTGCACCAGAAGATCATCCCAAGCTGACTCAGCACAGGCCCGCTGACACACCGCCCACCCCGATCGGGTTTTTCAGCGCCCTCCTAGGCATATTCGTGGATCAGCCCGCCGAGTCGGTCTCGGCGTCGGAGGTACAGGTCGGGCTGTGACACGGGCGCTGGGAGCGGCTTGAGTGGTGCTGCTTGATGCAGTGCGCGGTGGGGGCGATGGTGGTTGAAATGCGCCACGTACTCGGCCAGCGCAGCCTCGAGATGGCGGCGGTTGATGATGAGCATTCGGTCCAGCAGCTCGCGGCGCACCGTGCCGATCCATCGTTCGGCGATCGCGTTCGCCCGAGGCGCTCGCACCGGTGTGCGCAGAATGCGGACGCCCTCGCTGGCGAACACGGCGTCGAAGGTGTCGGTGAATTTGCTGTCGCGATCCCGGATCAAGAACGTGAACTGAGCCACGCGGTCGCCGAGGTCCATCAGGAGATTCCGCGCCTGCTGAGCGACCCAGGCTGCGCTCGGGTTCGCCGTGATGCCCAGCAGGTACACGCGGCGGGTGGCGTGCTCCACGACGAACAACACGGACAACCGGCCAAGCAGCAATGTGTCGACGCAGAAGAAGTCCGTGGCGAGAATGCCGTGGGCTTGGGCGGTGAGGAACTGTCTCCAGGTGGGGCCGCTGCGGCGAGGCGCGGGGTCGATGCCGGCTCGCTTCAGGATCAACCACACCGTGCTGGGCGCAAGCTGGTAGCCGAGCCCGGCAAGTTCGCCCTGGATCCGCCGGTAGCCCCAGATCGGGTTCTCCGAGGCCAGTCGCAGTACCAGCTGGCGCAGTTCGGATACCGTGCAACGGCCGCCGGTGCGGCGGCGTCGAGGCTGGCTCCAGCGTCGCCTCACCAGGTCCCGGTGCCAGCGCAACACCGTGGCGGGGGTGACGATCCGAGGCATTCGGCAGGCCTGGGACAGCAATGGGGTCAGCGCCGCGACCACTGCCCAATCCGCCCACGACAGTCGCGGCCGTCTGACCTGGCGTCGGAG
>VAWT01000239.1 GCA_005883415.1 Actinomycetota bacterium
TTGAGCCCCCGCAAGATCGCGATCGTGTCCTCGACGGACGGCTCGCCCACGTGCACAGGCTGGAATCGGCGCTCCAGAGCCGCGTCCTTCTCGATGTGCTTGCGGTACTCGTCGAGCGTCGTCGCGCCCACCGCGCGCAGCTCGCCGCGGGCGAGCATCGGCTTGAGCATGTTGCCGGCGTCGACGGCGCCTTCGGCGGCGCCGGCGCCCACGATGGTGTGCAACTCGTCGATGAACACGACGATCTGGCCCTGGGCGTCGGCGATCTCCTTGAGGACCGCCTTCAGTCGGTCCTCAAATTCGCCTCTGTACTTAGAGCCGGCGACCATCGCGCCTATGTCGAGCGCGACCAGCCTGCGGTCGCGGAGACTCTCCGGCACGTCGCCGGATACGATCCGCTGCGCAAGACCTTCGACGATCGCGGTCTTGCCGACGCCGGGCTCTCCGATCAGGACAGGGTTGTTCTTGGTTCGTCGTGAGAGAACCTGGATGACCCGCCGGATCTCGTCATCGCGGCCGATCACCGGGTCGAGCTTCCCCTGGGCCGCTGCCTCGGTCAGGTCGCGGCCGAAGCGCTCGAGCGCCTGGAACTTGTCCTCCGGGTTCTGGTCGGTGACGCGGTGCGACCCACGCACCTCTTCGAGCGCCTTGAGCAGCTCGTCGTGCGCGGCGCCGTTTGCGCGCAGGGAGTCGCCGGCCTTGCCCGGATGCTTGGAGAGCGCGAGCAGCAGGTGCTCGGTCGAGAGGTACTCGTCCTTGAGGTCGCGCATCTCCTTCTCGGCCTCTCGTAGGACCTGCGAGAGCTCGCTTGAGCCACCCGCGGCCTCTGGGGCACCGCTGCCCGGGCTGAGGGTCGGCAGGGCATCGAGCGCGGGAGCGAGCGACTGGCGCACCGCCGCAGGATCCACGCCGAGCTTGCGCAGCACGGGGACGACTACGCCGGCATCCTGCTCGAGCAGCACGGCGAGCAGATGCTCGGGCATCGTCTGTGGATTACGGCGCTCCTCAGCGAGCCGCTGCGCGGCCGCGAGCGCCTCCTGGGACTTGATCGTAAAGCGGTCAGGTTGCATATCAATCGTTTCCTAGAGGTTCAGAAATCTAAGTCTTGGTGACTTAGATTATGGCAGAGAATATGGCTGCTGTCACGCGGATTACAGCCGCGGAACAGGGGCGATCAACCGCCGTCGCTCCGGCGACCCGTTCGCTGCACGCGGACCCTCAACGTCTTCAGATCCGCCCTTCGGACCAGCTCCCCGCCGCCGCCGTAGGGAACGATCTCCGCCCGCAGCTCCCGGCGCAGGGCTTCGAGCCGCTCGACCTCCGCCTTGAGCTCGCGTGCTCGGCGCTCCAGGCCGGCCACCTTGCGCGACATTGACTGGAGTTGATCCTCGAGCTCGAACACCCGCTCCACCCCGGCCAGGTTCATCCCCATGTCGGCCGTCATCTCCTGGATCCGGCGTAGGCGCTCGACGTCCTCTTGGGAATACAGGCGCGTCCCCTTCGGTGAGCGCTTGGGCTCGATCAAGCCTCTCGCCTCGTACATCCGCAGGGTCTGCGGGTGCATCTCGGCGAGCTCGGCCGCCACCGAGATCATGAACACCCCCCGGTTCGTGCTGACCGTGGTCCGTTCTATCCGTCTCCGTCGCGTGGCCATTTCGTCGTTCACCTAGCTAGCGGCCGGCCTGCTCGAACAGGCGCGCCCGCGGGTTGCCGTTCATCGTCTGCGAGAGGCGGTCTATCGCCTCGCTCTGCTCCGCCGACAGCGACTCGGGGACGTCGATCACAAACCGGTAGTGGATGTCACCGCGGGTCTTGCCACCCATCCGCGGCGGCCCTTCGCCGCGCAGCCGCTGGACGGTTCCGTGCTTGGTCCCCCTCGGGACCCGCAAGCGCTTTGATCCGCGCAGTGTCGGGACCTCGATCACAGCCCCACGGATGGCCTCGGGGATCGTGAGCGGCACCTCCACCTCGAGGTTGTCACCCACCTGCTTGAAGACCGCCGACGGTGCCACGTGGGTGACCACGTACAGGTCGCCTGGCTCACCGCCGCGCGGACCGGACTCCCCCTTGCCCGCCAGCCGGATGCGGCTGCCCTCGCGGACCCCGGCCGGGACGTTGACCCGGAGGCGGCGCATGGTGCGTTGGGCACCGGAGCCGCCGCAGGTGGGGCATGGGTCATCGATCATGGTGCCGGCCCCCCCGCAGTTCGAGCAGGGCTGCGACATGGAGAAGATCCCCTGGCTCTCAGTCTCGACGCCGCGGCCGTTGCACACCGGGCACACCCTGGGCGAGGTGCCGGGTTTGGCGCCGGTGCCGCGGCAGGTGGCGCATGGCTGGGACGTGGGCACGGCGAGAGGGACCTGTGCGCCATCGACGGCCTGGTCGAAGCTCAGCGACACCTCGGTCTCGAGATCGCGGCCGCGGGCTACGCGGGCCCCGCCGCGGGCGCTGCCGCCGCGGCCCGCGCCACCCGCGCCGCCGCCGAACAGGTTCGAGAGGATGTCGCCGAATCCAGAACCGAATGAGCTCGGGTCGAACCCGCCGGGCATGTTGAAGCCGAACGGCCCCGCGCCACGGTCGTACTGCTTGCGCTTCTCGGGATCCGAGAGCACATCGTGGGCCTGTGAGACCTCCTTGAAGCGCTCCTCGGCACGCTTGTCGCCCGGATTGCGGTCGGGGTGGTACTGGCGCGCGAGCTTGCGGTAGGCCTTCTTTATCTCCTCTTCCGAGGCGTTCTTGGCGACCCCGAGGATCTTGTAGTAGTCGGGTCTTGACGCCATCTTCGTCTATCCGTTAGGCCGCTACCACCACGCTCGCGGGCCGCAGGACGGAGTCCCCCATCCGGTACCCGCGCTGGTAGACCTCGACGATCGTTCCCGGCTGGGCACCATCCACCGGCTGCTGAGCAACCGCCTCGTGCACCTGGGGATCGAACTGCTCGCCCAACGGTGAATAGGGCTCGATTCCCACCCGCGCGAGTGCGGCCAGGACGCCGGCATGCACGAGCTTGAGCCCGGACACGAGGTTCTCTGAGTCGCCGGAGCCATCGGTGGCCTCAAGCGCCCGGTCGAGATTGTCGACAGCGGGCAGGAGCTCGAGCGCCAGCCTCACGACACCCCGCTCCTGGGCGGCCGCGGTCTCGCGAGCCGCCCGCTTGCGGTAGTTCTCGAAGTCAGCCTTCGTCCGCTGAGCGAGCTCGAGGTATTCGTCCGCCTTCTCCGCCTTGGCCGTCAGCTCCTCGAGGTCGTGCTCGAGCTGAGCCTCGTGATCGGCAGTGTCAGGCTCTACAGCTTGAGCAGCCTTATCGGGCTCCTGCTCTTCTTCCTTGGGGGGCCGCCGGCGCTCCTCACCCTCGAGCTCCGAGGCGGGACCCGATTCCGAGGCCTTTCGCGCGGCCTCGGAATCGCGGTCCGCCTCGGGGCTCACATAAGGAGCCCCGGGGCGGGGGTTGTCGCGCCTCATCGCTTACTAGTGTCCTCGTCGACCACTTCCGCGTCGACGACGTCTTCCTCGGCTCCCGCACCATCGCCGGTCGCAGCTCCAGTGCCGTCACCCGCCGCCGCCTGCTGCTCCTGGGCGCGCTGATACATGGCCTCGGAGACCTTGTGGAAGGCCGCCTGTAGCGCCTCGGTCTTGGCGTTGATCTCCGCCGCGTCCTCGGAAGTGAGGATCTCGCGGACCTCCTTGATCGCCGCCTCGATCTCCTCCTTGGAGGACGAGTCGACCGTGTCGCCAAGCTCGTTCAGCTGGCGCTCGGCCTGGTATGCGGCGTTCTCGCCGTTGTTGCGGGCCTCCGCGAGCTCGCGCTGGCGGCGGTCCTCGTCGGCGTGCGCCTCCGCATCGGAGACCATCCGCTTGATCTCTTCCTCACCGAGACCGGATCCGGACTTGATCTCGATCTTCTGCTCCTTGCCGGTCCCGAGATCCTTGGCCGAAACGTTGAGGATGCCGTTGGCGTCGATGTCGAACGCCACCTCGATCTGCGGGATGCCACGCG
>VAWT01000240.1 GCA_005883415.1 Actinomycetota bacterium
GGAGAACTACGGCCGCCTGCACGACGTGGAGCAGGCGACGATCGAAGCGATGGACACGTCCGGCCGCGCGATCCTGCTGGCGGGAACCACCGTGGTGATCGCGCTGCTCGGCATGTTCGCCACGGGCGTCAGCTTCCTGTACGGCCTGGCGATCGCGTCGGTGCTCGCGGTGCTGTTGACAATGTTCGCCTCTCTCACGCTGCTTCCGGTGTTGCTGTCCCGTTTCGGGGAGCGGCTAGCTCGGCCGGGGCGGGCGGCGCGCCGCCGTGAAGCGGCCGGTCTCGCGCCCCGCGAGTCGCTGTGGCGGCGGTGGAGCCTGACGGTGCAGTCGCGCCCGTGGCCGCTGGCGCTTGTTTCGCTGCTCGTGATGCTGGCCTTCGTGGTGCCGGTGGCCTCGCTTCGCCTGGACAACAGCGACGCGGGCAACGATCCCTCGAACACCAGCACCCGCCAGGCATTCGATCTGCTCGCGCAGGGATTCGGCCCCGGGTTCAACGGTCCGCTCCAGATCGTGGTCCCGCTTCGCGCTCCCGCCCAGAGCGCGTCTTTGCCCGCCGTGCGCGCCGCGGTGGCATCCGCGCCCGACGTGGCCGCGGTCACGGCACCGCGGATCAGCCCGTCAGGCACGGTGGGCGTGATACAGGCGTATCCCCGGTCGGCGCCGCAGGCACAGGCCACCACCGACCTCGTCAACCATCTGCGCCACGACGTGCTGCCGCGCTTTGAGCGCAGCGCCGGACTCACGGTGCTGGTGGGCGGCTTCACGGCCGGCTCGATCGACTTCTCGGGCGTGCTCGGGGGCAAGCTACCGCTGTTCATTGCGATCGTGGTCGTGCTCTCGGCGCTGCTGCTGTTCACGATCTTCCGCTCGCTGGTGATCCCCGTTCAGGCCGCTGTCATGAACCTGCTCAGCATCGGCGGCGCGCTCGGCGCCACCGTGCTGGTGTTCCAGAAAGGCTGGCTGTCGGGTCTGTTCGGCGTTGAGCAGGGACCCGTCGAGCCATGGGTCCCGGTGCTGATGTTCGCCGTCGTGTTCGGGCTCTCGATGGACTACGAGGTTTTCCTGGTGTCGCGCGTGCGCGAGGAGTGGGTCCGCCGCCGGGACGCACGGACCGCCGTCGCGGACGGCATCGCGTTTACCGGCCGGGTCATCAGCGCCGCGGCGGCGATCATGATCTGCGTCTTTCTGTCGTTCATGCTCGGAAACCAGCGGTCGGTGAAGGAATTCGGTTTCGGCCTCGCGACCGCGGTCTTCCTCGATGCCCTGGTCATCCGCTGCGTCCTGCTGCCGGCGGTGCTCGAGCTGCTTGGCTCGCTGACGTGGAAGCTTCCGGCCTGGATCGACTCCCGGCTGCCGCACATCAACATCGAAGGCAGCGTGGGGTCCGAGCGCGAGCTCGGCGAGCGTCGGGAGCGCGAGCGGGCGCGGGTCTGAGCTTGACCACGGGAGTAGCTTGAAGCTTGCTCGATCGCGCTTTGCCCCCGTAGGCGCGAGTCTTCAGAGGAAGGGAGATGATCGCAATGGCACGTCCCGAGACGCCAGGCAACGAGTCCGAGCGAGCCATGGAGGCCGAGATCGCCCGGTACTCCGATCAGGCTGCAGTGGAGCTGGCGGCGGCGCAGGCCAACGAGGCAGAGGCGCCGCGCAGGTTCACCAACAGGTCGAGCTCCAGCGAGCGGGATCGGCTGGTCCAGGATGCCCGCAACATCGAGTTCCCCATCGCGCTGCGAGGCTACGAGCGGACGGCGGTCGACCGTTACGTGAAGGACGTCAACCGGCTGATTACCGAACTCGAGATGTCCTCATCGCCGGAGTCCGCGGTTAGGCGCGCGCTCGAAGAGGTCAGTGAGGAGACCCGAGAGCTGCTGCAGCGCGCCCACCAGACGGCGGAGGACATCACGACTCGCTCTCGCAGAAAAGCCGATGACCGCACCAGCCAGGCCGAGCTCGAAGCCCAGCGACTGAGCGAGGCTGCTCAGCTCGAGGTCGACGAGCTCCGAGCACGGGCTCAGCAGGAAGCGCAGGAGCTGCGGGATGGGGCGCAGCGCGACGCCGTGCAGTTGCGGGAGACCACCACGGGCGAGATGAACGAGCTGCGGGAGACGGCGGCGCGAGAGACCCAACGGCTGCGCTCTGTTGCCCAGCGCGAGGCGGACGACGTCCGCAGCACTGCCCGGCGCGAGGCCGACGAGTTGCTGGAGTCCGCCGAGGGCCGCGCCCGCGAGCTGTCGCAGAACGCTGAGACGATCTGGCGGGAACGCAAGCGTCTGATCGAGGACATCCGCGCGGTGGGCGAGCAGCTGGTAGCCCTCGGCCAGGCCGAGACAAGGCGCTTCCCGCGGTTCGGCGACGCCGATCCACTCAGCGAGTCACGCTCGCCGGGCATCGAAGCGGCAGATCAAGACTTCGCCGGAAGCGGGCCAGGGCGATGAGCCGACCGCAGTAACGGGCGCGTACGCTTCCAGCCAGGTGCCGAGTAGTGACCGACGTCGGCAGAAGGCGGGGACCAGGTGTGTCAGCGAATCGCGGTTACCCGATTCCAGCCCCTACGAGCCCAGATTGCGCTGAGCGTGATGCCCGCCGCGGCCATGAGCGGCCCCGCCATCGGGACGGTGTACCGCCCCGCGTACGTGCCCGTGAGCACCGGCGCGAGGAGTAGCGACAAACCTCCCACCCCGAACAGGAATACCGCCAGGCGCTCCCGAAAGCTTCCAATCACGAGGCCAACGAGCGTCAGGACCGTCGTCACGAACAGAACGGTCGCGCCGAACCTGATACGGATCTGCCACTGGCGAAGCACATGCACGCCCCATTGAAGGCGGTGCATCTTGAACGGGTCGAAGAAGCCCTCGAGCGCTTGTTGTCCCGCGGCGGTGTAGTAGATGTTGCCCCCGTTCGTGAAGTCGAGCTGCGGATCCAGCTTCGTGGTCGTGGGCCGGAGCCGGGCCGGCAAGGTCCCCGGTAAGTAGTAGCTTCGAAGGTAAGACCAGGCCACCGCGAGGAAGTCGCCGAACTGAGCGACAACGGCCCGTCTGGCCCACGCGCCGATCAGAGCGTCACGCGAACCGAAGGTCCCGAACAGCCGCGGTGCTGGTGCCTGCGGCAAGAACATGTAGTAGTAACCACTGGGTCGTTGCGAAGGCGCTGTGTTCTGACAGAGCCGCGCGGTTCCGGGCGGCGGGGTGAAGCTGCGGCAGTTGGCGAACTGCGCCGCGCGACCATAGAGATACCAACCCGGCGACGGTGCGATTCCGAAGCCTGGTCCGAACCGCGCACTCGCGGTTGCAAAGCCCAGGAGGATCACGGCCGCCGCTCCCGCGGCGGCGGCGGGAGCGCGCCAATACGCATGCCCCTGCTTCCTCTGCCGACGCCCGCCGATCAAAAGCACAAGGACCGCTACCGCTACGAGAGGGAGGTTCGCCGTTCGTATCGTCACAGAGACCGCCAACGCGCCACCAGCAAGCACCGGCCAGCGTCGCACCGGGGACGGCTCGTCGAGCGCACGCACGGTTGCGTAGAGCCCGACCGAAGTTATGAGCACGACCCAGCTCTCAGACACGACCGAGTGCTCGAGGAACACCTCGACCGCGTCGAGCAGAACGATCCCCGCCGGCAGGAGGCCAGCCCACGACGAGCCGGTCGCCCGTCGAGTAGCTGCCCACAACAGCAGCGCCGACACGACCCCGCTCAGATGTTGCAGAAAGACCGGAACAAGAATCTGGTGAGAGACGACGCCGAGCGCCCCGAGGATCAGCGCATAGCCCGCCGGGTGCTGCGGATCCATGAACGGGCCCGTCTTTACGGCGGTCTGGTAGCCATCCTCGAGGATCGTCGTCGGCCACAAGCTGACGACAGCCAGCAGCCTCAATGCGACCCCGAGAACCAACAACCCGAGGAGAACCCGACCCGACACGCTCGAGGGTGCGGCGGCACGAACCGCGGCTCGCGGGCGCGCACCGACAGTTCCCTGGTGCGCCGACCGATCGATGCGATCTCCGGGTGATATCGACGCGAGCCTCGCCGCTCCCCCCACGTCCGTAACGTACCACCACGACCCACCGTTGCTCTCCGCGAGAATCCGCTGACAATTTCCTCGTCCGTGCCGAGCTCAGATCTCGTGCGGGTTTCGGTTAGGTAGGACCGGGTAGCCGCCCCGTGTAGGAGGCGTCAGCGAGCGCATGAGGCGCCCACACAGATGGCTGACCATCCAGGAGCGGCCGCCGGAGGAGATCATGAGAGGTGCTAGTGCTATGGCCAGACAAGTCATCGCGGCTCTGATGAGCTTCGCTGCGATGGGGGCGCTCGCCGCTTGCGGAAGCAGTTCGTCGAGCTCGAGCCAGGATCCGGTGGCCGCAGCCCTTCAGAATCCTGGCGTGAGGACGGTGGTTATCCCCAAGCAGCACAACGCGCTGACGATCGCAGTTCCTCCTTGCTCGGAGGCGGCGGTCACCGGCGAATCCGCCACCAGCACCGTCCCTCCAGGCTCCAACCAGATCGCGATCCCACGCAGCGCCGTGACGCAGACCGTTGCGATCGAGCCATGTGGATCGTCTTCGAGTTCGAGCAGCTCCAGCTCCAGCTCAAGCTCAAGCTCAAGCCAGGCCGTCGCGCCGCCACCGGCAAGCACGATCTTGGTAACTCCCGGTGGTAGCGCGAGCGCTCAGGCCGCCGGCGCAGCGCCGCAGAACGAGCTGGTGCTACCAGCCAACAGCAGCGTCGCGACGCTCATCGTGCCCCCGTGCCTTCCGTCGTCGAGCTCTAGCAGCAGTAGCAGCTCCAGCAGCTCCAGCAGTTCAAGCTCCAGCAGCTCAAGCTCAGGACCGACGCAGTCCACCGTGGTCCCATCCGCGAACAGGACGGTCGCCACGGCCTCTGGCTGTCAGGCGTCGAGCAGCAGCAGTAGCAGCAGCTAGGAGAGTCATGCAGCAGAACCGCATCGTGTTGGCGACGATCGCGGGGCTGCTCGTGGTACTGGTGATCGGGGGCGTCATCGGCAGCGGTAGCAGCAAAAAGAGCAGCACCGTCAATCGGGGCACGCGCGCGGTCATCGTGCCGACCGCGGATGCCGTGCGCACTGTGGTGGTTCCGCCGTGTGGCACGGGCAACACCGTGAGCTCGGCGAACGCGGCCTCGATCGTGAACACGCCTGGCACCACGAGCGTAGAGCTGCCTCGGGGCGACGGACTGCGCGTCGTGCTCGTCCCGAGGTGTGGTGCCGGGCACGGCGGATCGGCCGGACCCAGCAACCTCCCGTCGGCCGTCTTCGTAACCAGTCCGGCCACGAGGCTGCCGTCGGTGGGTACGGGGAGTAACACCAGCTCATCCCAGGTCGCGGCATCGCAGGACGCCCAGCTTCAGCTGACCGTCCCAGGTGGCAGTCCGATCAGGACGATCATCGTGGGCCCGTGCGAGAAAGCGTCCGTCTCGGGGGCTGCTCAACAGGTCCTGAGCGCCACCAGTCGCTCGACCACCGCCGTCGCGCCTCCGTGCTGATCGGACGCGTGCCGCCCCGCGCTTGGGCGCTGCTTGCGGTCGCCCTGGTCCTCCGGTTGGTGGTTGTCGTCACCACCTTCGATACCCCTACCACGCTCGATCCGGCCGACTTCAGTCGCAATGGGTGGTCGTTCGCACAGGGGCACGGCCTTCCGCCCAGCAACCGGGCTCCAGCGGGCGGGCCCAGCGCGTTCCGTCCGCCCGCGTACCCCGTGTTCCTCGGCAACGTC
>VAWT01000241.1 GCA_005883415.1 Actinomycetota bacterium
GCCCTGGACGGTCCGCAACTGGTTGAGGTTCCACGCCTTCGTGCCGGTGTCCACGGAGGTCGGCTACACGCTCGCTGGAACGTACAACGCGGCGTCGCGCGCCGACACCCATTGGCCGGCCGTATGGAAGGAGGTCGACCACGGCGCCTCGCGCGAGTACGGCGCGATCCTGTTCTACGCGTCGACGCAGCGATGGGACGAACGCAGGCTCGGGGACCGCTTGCTGGCTGCAGCGATCACGGACATCGGCCGCGATCCGGCCTACGTGCTGCAGGTGGGCGCGTGGAACACCATCCGCATGTTCCATCTCGGAGAGCTGGACTTCGCGGTCAAAAACCTCAGGGACACCGACATCCCGCGACTCCCAGCACTGCTGGCGATCTACGGCTTCTACCCGCTTGCAATCCTGGCGCTCGCGGGGATCGGGACTGGGCTGGTACGACGAGCGCCAGCGTGGATGTGGCTGGTGCCGGTCTCCCTGGCGTCCGCGGTTTTCGTCACCGGTTTCATCCGTTTTCGTTCACCGATCGACCCGTTTCTCGTCATGCTCGCTGCGCTGGCTGTCGCCGCAGCGAGGGACCGCCGCAGGCCGGACGGGCATTCGCCGCACGGCGGATCGCGACGCATACGGCTGTCGCACGCTGACGAACGAGTAGCTCACACCGTCCGCTGAGGCGAGCCGGAGTTTGCGATTTCGCAGGTCGGGCGCGGGGTAGCTCGGCGAATAGGACCGGGAGGAAGCGCTGAGTCCAGGTGTGTCGGGAAGGAGACATAAGGTGAGCAGATCCCTGCCTAATCGTGTGCTGCACGCTGTGTTCAGCAAGGTCAATCAAAAGCGTCACTGGTGGGAGATGCCGACCGTCGGCCTCAAGGCGCTGAACCTACTTTCGCTACGGCTCGACCTGCGGGACATGAACCTGTTCGACACTTCGGTGCCGATTCGGACGCACGCTCTCGAGGACCCGCCTCCGGAGGCGCTCAAGGCGCGGCGGCCCGACGGCAAGTGGAACGACCTCAACGACCCCGAGATGGGGTCGACGGGAACGGCGTTCACCCGGAACATCAACCCCAGGCGAATCAAGCCCGAAAAGCCTCCGCGGCTGTATGACCCCAGTCCGCGCAAGGTTTCGCTCGAGCTGATGACGCGCGATCAGTTCAAGCCGGCGGTCAACTTGAACGTGTTGGCCCAAGCCTGGATCCAGTTCGAGAACCACAACTGGTTCTTCCACGGCCGCGGCGACCCGGAGGACACAATGGAGGTTCCGTTGGAGCCGGGCGATGAATGGCCCGAGAGCCCGATGCGCGTGCGCCGCACGGTGCCGATCCCCGCCCACAACGCCCCATCCCCCCCGAGCAACGGCGACCGCGCTGTCGACTACGGGAATACCGAGACGCACTGGTGGGACGGCTCGCAGATCTACGGCTCTTGCCAGGAGACGCAGAATCGCGTGAGGGCGTTTAACGACGGCAAGCTCAAGCTCGAGGCAAATGGACGCTTGCCCGCTGACCCGGACGTGGAGGGTCTCGACCTGACCGGCTTCAACGAGAACTGGTGGTTCGGCCTGTCCTGCCTGCACACGCTGTTCACCAAGGAACACAACGCGATCTGCGACGTGCTCAAGCGCGAGAACCCGAGCTGGGACGACCAGCGGCTGTTCGACACCGCCTGGCTGATCAACTCGGCGCTGATGGCGAAAATCCACACCGTCGAGTGGACGCCGGGCATCGTCAACGCGCCCGCGCTGTGGTTCGCCATGAACGTGAACTGGTCGGGCATCTTCGGCCAGACGCTCAAGGACCGCTTCGGCCGCCTCGGCGACTCCGAATTATTCAGCGGCATCATGGGCTCTCCGCAGGAGCACCACGGCGCTCGCTTCCAGCTGACGGAGGAGTTCATTTCGGTCTACCGGATGCATCCGCTGCTGCGCGACGACTGGAACTTCTACGGCCTGGCCAGCGGCGAGCTGCGGGAGCGGCGGGAGTTCCTCGAGGTCCAGGGCGCGCACACGCGCTCGTTCGTGGACGACCACGAGATCCCTGACCTGCTCTACTCGATGGGGATCGAGCACCCAGGGAAGATCACGCTCCACAATTACCCCAGGGCCCTTCAGCACTACACGCGGATCGACGGGGAGCTGATGGACCTGGCGACGCTCGACATCCTCCGCGACAGGGAACGCGGCGTGCCCCGCTACAACGACTTCCGCGAGGAGATGCGGATGCCCCGGGTCCGCTCGTTCGAGGAGCTGACCGACAACGCCAGATGGAGCGAGGAGATCCGTCGCGTCTACAACAACGACATCGACAAGGTCGACCTCCAGGTCGGGATGTACGCCGAACCGCTACCGCCCGGGTTCGGGTTCTCGGACACGGCGTTCCGCGTGTTCATCCTGATGGCCTCACGCCGGCTGAAGAGCGACAGGTTCTTCACCGCCGATTTCCGGCCCGAGGTGTACACGCAGACCGGGATCGACTGGGTCACCCACACGAAGATGAAGGATGTGCTGCTGCGGCACTACCCGGAGCTCGAGCCGGCGCTGGAGGGGCTGCCGAACGCGTTCTTGCCCTGGCACCGAGTAGGCACCGACGGGGGCAACGGAAAGGTGCACCATCGGGTGGAGGGGGTCAGGAAGGCGCTGGCGGCGATCAACGCCTGAGAAATGAGCGCCACACAGCAGCAGGTCCCCATCGCCGAGCGGCGGCCGGCGTCTGGCCATCGGGGGCTGGCGGACGCCTCGCTTGTCGAGTCCCTCCGAGTCCTCGCCGCCGGGGTCGTGCCGGCCCTGCTCAGGGGGCTCTTCTCCCCCCGCAGGATGGCGATGAAGATCTTGACCGCAGTGAACGCCGACGGCCGCGCGGTGTCCACACTGTCTGCGCTGCGCAGCAAGTACGACGGCGACGGCATCCGCCTGCTGGGGGGCAGGATCGTCGTGCTGTGGGGAGCCGGCGCCATCCGGGAGGTGCTCGACAACTCGGCCCAGACCTACGCCGCCGACGCGGGCGCCAAGGCCAAAGGCATGTCGCATTTCCAGCCGGCCGCCCTCACGCTCTCCCGCGATGAGGAGTGGCGCGATCGGCGGGCGTTCACCGAAGCTGTGCTGGCGAGCTCCGAGCGAGTGCACCCGTTCGCCAGGCGGTTCCTGGCGGTGGTAGACGACGAGGTCGACCGAATGCGGATCGGCGAGACGCTTCGCTGGCGCGATTGGGAGCGGCTGTTCGACCACATCACGCTACGTGTCGTGTTCGGAGACCAGGCTCGTTGCGAACAGCGGCTCACCGCGCTGCTAGAGAAGCTGATGCGACAGTCCAATCGGGTGGTCGGCCTGAGGCACGGCGATGACTACTACGAGTTCTACGGGGAAGTTGAGCGTCTGCTCCGCGACCCTGGTCCGGAATCCCTCGTCGCACGGATCGCAGGAGCGCCCCAGACCTACACCACGCGGGTCGTTCAGCAGGTCCCGCACTGGTTGTTCGCGATGCGGGACACCTTGGGCGCCAATGCCTACCGGGCCTTGGCGACGATTGTCTCCGATGCGGAGATCTCCGAAAGGGTGCGCCTAGAGCTCCAAGGAGCCGACCTATCGGATCCGGACTCGGTCGACGGGCTGAGGGACGTGGAGGGGTGCCTCCAGGAGGCGATGCGGCTGTGGCCAACGACACCGCTGCTGGCACGTGAAACCACAACCGAGACGACGCTGAGCGGCGAGCGGCTCGACCCCGGTACGCAGGTGATGCTGTTGAACGTCTTCAACCACCGAGACCCGGACGACTTACCGAACGCCGATCGGCCAGCACCCGAGCGCTGGCAGCGCGAGCAACGCGACTACCGCTTCAACCACCTGAGCAATGGCACCCAAGACTGTCCGGGCGGCCCGCTCGTGCTACTGCTCGGGAAGGCGGCGATCGCTCGCCTGCTCGCGGAGTACTCGCTCACACTCGAGCACCCGAGGCTCGAATCCGGCGAGCCGCTTCCGCACATGTTGGATTTTTTCGAGACGCGGTTCTCGGTGGACCGGCGCGACCTGCCATGACCGCCCTGGCGCGCCCTCCACAACCGCAACCCTCCGTGGGCTCCGGAGCCCCAGGCCCCTCAGCCGACGGCCGGATCTCGGACCTGGCGGCGCGCGCGACGACCACCGGCGGTGAGCACGAGCAGCTCGAGATCGAAAACCCGGCCACCGGCGAACCCCTGGGAACGGTTCCGAAGTGTGGCACCGAGGACATCGAGTATGCGACCGCCCGCGCGCGTGAGGCTCAGGAGCGTTGGCGGCGCTCTGATCCCGGGTCGCGCCAGCGGGTCCTGCTCAGGTTCCACGACCTGATCCTCGACCGCCAGGACGAGATCCTGGACGTGATCCAGCTCGAATCGGGAAAGGCGCGCCGGCACGCCTTCGAGGAGATCATGGACGCAGCCATGAACGCCCGCTACTACGGCCGGATGGCGGAGCGTCACCTCCGTACCCACCGCAGGCGGGGCGCATTTCCGCTGCTGACCGCTACCTGGGACCACCACCATCCGATCGGCGTGGTGGGAGTAATTGCGCCGTGGAACTACCCGGTCGTGACCGGGCCGGGCGGCGAGCTCGGCCCCGATTTGATCGATCGCGTCGACTACATCATGTTCACCGGGAGCACTGACTTAGGGCGCAAGGTGGCGAGCAGGGCGGCCGAACGTCTGATCCCTAGCTCGATGGAGCTGGGGGGGAAGAACGCGATGATCGTCCTGGGCGACGCCAACTTACGACGGACGGTCGAGGGCGCCGAGCGGGCAATGTTCTCCAACGCCGGCCAGCTCTGCATCTCGATGGAGCGCCTGCTGGTGCATGAGAGCATCGCCCCGGAGCTGATCGAGCGGCTCTCCAAGCGCATCCGAGCGATGCGCCTGGGAGCCAGTTTGAGCTACGGCGACGACATGGGATCGTTGATCTCAGAAGATCAGCTGAAGACCGTCAGGCAGCACATCGAGGATGCCGTCTCCAAAGGCGCGACGGTGCTGGCGGGCGGCAACCCGCGCCCCGACGTCGGGCCGTACTTCCAGGAGGCCACTCTCCTCTCGGACGTCAGCGAGGATATGACGTTGTTCGCCGATGAAACCTTTGGCCCCGTGGTCTCGCTCTCCACCTTCTCCACCGAGGAGGAAGCGGTCCGGCTCGCCAACCGCGGCTGCTATGGGCTCAACTTCAGCCTCTGGACTCGTGATACGGGGCACGGACGTGAGCTGGCAACGAGGCTGCACGCGGGCACGGTCAACATCAACGAGGGCTACATCGCCTCGTGGGGATCGTTCGACGCGCCGATGGGCGGGATGAAGGACTCCGGGCTTGGCCGCAGGCACGGAGCTCCCGGGATCCTCAAGTACACCGAGCAGCAAACCGTCTCCGTGCAGCGGCTGATGCCGCTCGCTCCGCCGCCGCTGGTGGGACAGCGGCTGTGGGCTCGG
>VAWT01000459.1 GCA_005883415.1 Actinomycetota bacterium
AGAATCGCAACGCCAGCGACCAAGAACGCGACCGGCGGCGCGATTATCGCCGGGACGATCAGATTGCTGAAGAGACCGTCGCCGTTGACAGCCGCGAACCCCTGCGCCGCGATCACGGCCCCGACGAGGCCGCCGATCAGGGCGTGCGATGAGCTCGAGGGCAGTCCGAAGTACCAGGTGATCACGTTCCATCCGATCGCGCCGACCAACCCAGCGAAAACGACGGTGGTTGTGATGGCGTCGGTGTCGACGAAGCCCTTGCCGACCGTCGCGGCGACCTTCAACGACAGGAACGCCCCGACGAAATTCAGCATCGCCGCCATCGCTACCGCCGGCTTCGGCGCGATCGCGCGCGTGGAGATGGCCGTCGCGACCACGTTGGCCGTGTCGTGAAAGCCGTTGGTGAAGTCAAAGGCCAGCGCGGTCGCGACGACGATGACGAGGATGATGTCGCCACTCATGGTCTAGGCGTTCTTGATCACGATCCCGTCGAGGATGTCCGCCGCTCGCTCGGTCGAGTCGATCGCCTGCTCGAGACGCTCGAAGATGTCCTTCCAGCAGATCACGACCATCGGATCGATGCCCACCTCAAACAACGAGGCGATCGCTCCACGCACAATCCGATCGCCCGCGTTCTCAAGGCGATGCACCTCAAGGGTGTGCTCGCTGATGTCGCGGAAGCCGCGAAGCAGCGGGATGGCCAGCGCAATCTCCCGGGTTGCCTGCCCGAGAACGTGGGAGAGGCTCTGGGCTTGCGCCATCGGCGCCTCGATCTTGTACAGGCCGAGATAGTCCGCGACCTCTTCGGTGTAATCGACGATGTCGTCAAGCGACGAGGCGAGATCGAGAATGTCCTGCCGGTCGATCGGCGTGACGAACGTCCGGTTCAACCGCTCAATCAGCTCGTGATTGATCTGATCGCCGTCACGTTCGCAGTCCCGGATGTCGTTAGCCAGCCCGTGGCTGTCGGGAAATCCGGCCAGCATCTCGTCGAGCAGGTCGCCAGCTCGCTCCACGTTCGCTCCCGCCCGCTCAAACAGGTCGAAGTACTCGCGGTCGGTGCCGCGTATCAGGTTGGAGATCGAAGCCATCAAGAGTCCCGAAAGCCGGGGTTGCCCCATGGTGGTGTCCGATCCGCCGCGATCAGCCGCGCCGGGCCGGTAGTCCACCTGTGCCGGCCGACGATAAGCCCGGAGCGCAGCCGAGATGTTTAAGCCTTGTGAACGCTTTGTGAAAACTCGGCCCTACGGTCGGATAGCGTTTGCCTGCGTGCAGGAAACGCGCCATCGATTCCATGACGACTTGGCAGCGCTCGAGGCGCAGGCGCTCGACGGCCTGGACCTGGTCATCCAGCAGCTGGATCGCTCGCTCGAGTCGATCTCCTACCAGGACGTCGAGCTGGCCGGGATGGTCGTGGCCGATGACGACCGGATCGACGGCCGCTACCTGGAGGTCCATCAGGGCATCCTGGCCCTGCTGGCCCGGCAGGCGCCGGTGGCAGGCGACCTGCGCATCGTCGCGGCGCTGCTGCACGTGATCCGCTGCGTGGAGCGGATGGGCGACCAGTGCGTCAACATCGCCAAGCTCGTGCCGCTGTCCGGCTACGAGGCCCCCAAGGACAAGGACATCCTCGACGCGATCGAGCGGATGGGGCGCCTCGCCCACCTGCGCGAATGGGCGATGTTCATGATCCTCGTCGCGCGCTGCCTGGAACGCATCGGCGACAACACCGTGGACATCGCCGAACAGACCGTGTTCGTGGTCACCGGACTGTTCCGCGAATTCACCGACGCCTCGCAGCCCGGGTAGGCATGTGCACGGGTCTCAAGGCGGCGTCTGTGATAGACGAGGACAGCGCGTGTCATCGGGGCGGAGGCGGCGATGCGGCAGAGCCGCTCACCACCTTTGCGGATGCCACGGTCCCCATTTCGCTCTTGCCAAACCCGGAAGCTTCCGAGCGGGAGACCAGGCCCAACTCGGGTTCTCGCTCGGGACGACCGATGAAAATCAAGGGTGGCCTGACCGAGCGTTTGTCGGAATTTGCGTCCGATTTCGGGTGAGGTATGTCGCGGGTGAGGTGCTGAATGGGCCTTAGATCGCTTCGTGTGCGCTCGGCGGCGTGGTTGTGACCCGGGTTTGGGCATGGGTGGTTTGTTCGTCGAGGTTGTCGACGTCGGCTGGTGGCGTTAGGTTGTGTGGTGGGCGCGAGCCGATGACGTGTCGAAGAGCCGGCGTCTGGAGCTCGACCGAGCCTGCCGCGCGACTTGCCCTTCGAGGGCCTTGACTATGCGCGCTCCGCTGTCACGCTCGCGCCCGCCTTCTCCTTCTTGGGGGATGCGGCCTTCCAGTCGGCGACCGAGCGCTTGTAGGACGCCTCGGCCTGCGCGGCGAGCTGCTTTTCGGCTTGGCGCATCCGCTCGCGAGTGGCCCACACGCCAGTGGGTTTGCCCTCTTGGGTGGGAGCGCCGGCGCGAACTTCCAGTCGCCGGAGCTTCTGGGCGGTCAGCGAGGGCTGCTGGTGGGCGTAGTCCTCCTCGCGGGTGAGCATGCACCAGAACAGCACAGCGAGCTCGCGCGCGACCGCGACGACCGCGGCGTTGTGGCCTTTGCGGGCGCGGATGCGCTCATAGAAGGCGTGCAGCGGTCCTGGCTGTTGGGCGACCGAGCGGGCGGCTTCGACCAGCGCCCAGCGCGCCCGAGGCGAGCCCTGCTTGGAGATCCGCCCGCCGCGCGCCGGTCCTGAGCCTGACTGGTAGACACGCGGATCGAGGCCCAAGTAGGCGACCACCGGACGGGAGCCCTTAAAGCGGCGGATGTCGCCGACCGCGGCCAGGAAGATCGCCGCGCAGATGACATTGACGCCCGGCACGGTCATCAGCCGCTTGATCTGCGGTGAGTGCAGCGCCTCCTGGCAGATCAGCCGCTCGACCTGATCGATCTCAGCATCGAGGAACTCGATGTGGCGCAAGCCGGCCTTGACCGTCTCATCCTCCACATCGGGCAGTTCCAGCCTCCGCAGCCACTCCCGGCCCTTGACCCCGAACAGGTCAGACACTGGCGGGCGGCCCTTCAGGCAGCGCATCAGCA
>VAWT01000242.1 GCA_005883415.1 Actinomycetota bacterium
CGAGGAGGCGCCGGTGGTGCGAGCGCTGCTGGACGCCGGTTGGCTCGTGCTGTCCGGGGAACACTTCCGGATCCGGAGCGCTCCCGGTCTGCGGATCACGATCGCCTCGCTCGAGGACGGAGAGGCTGAGGAGATCGCGCGCGTGATCGCGGCCGTCGAGCACGCCGGCCGCCCGCGCCGCGCGTACTAGTGCCCGCCCTTGAAGCAGTTCTCGACACCGCACCTGGCAGCGCTCGGCGTCCTCGCTGTCCTGGCGGTCGCCTCCGTCTGGGCGGCCCGCAGCCGCCCCGGACGGTGGCTTGAGGTCTTCTCACGGCTGCTGGCGCTGGCGATCCTCGCCGGGTGGGTGGGCGAGTACGTCGCGGACGGGGTCGAGGGCACGTGGAGCGCCCAGTATGGGCTCCCGCTCCAGCTCACCGATGCGGTCTCCGCCACCGCCATCTTGGCGCTGTGGACCCGCCGGGCACTGCTTGTCGAGCTCACCTACTTCTGGGCGATGACGGCCTCGCTGCAGGCGATCCTGACGCCCGACCTCGGGCAGAGCTTCCCAAGCGTCTACTACTTCACCTACTTCACCTACCACGTCGGCGCGGTGGTGGCGGCCTGCCTGCTGGTGTTCGGCTGCCGGCTCTATCCCCGTCGGCTGGCGGCATGGCGCGCCTTCGCGGCGACGTTGTGCTTCGCGGCCATAGCCGGGATAGGAGACGTGATCACGGGTGGCAATTACATGTATCTGCGCTCGAAGCCGGCGCACAACTCGCTGCTGAGCGTGATGGGGCCATGGCCCTGGTACATCGTCTCCGCGGCCGCGGTCGGCCTGGCGATGCTGCTGGCCCTGGGGCTCCTGACGGACGGGGTGCGTAGGCTCGACCAGCGGCGCTTCGCTCACGGGGGCGCCGAGCTCGTCTGGAATCAGCGGGTCAGGGGCCGAGGCTATTCGTAACCCAGCTGCCGGGCGTACGTGCGCCGGTAATCGCTCTGCGCACGCAGCACGCGCTCGACGTAGGCTCGCGTCTCGGGATAGGGGACGTCCGTGATCACGAAGGCGTGGGCATCGACCCGGGATTCCGCCAGCCACCGATCGACGTTCGTGACGCCCGCGTTGTATGCCGCCAGCGCCGGCATCACCTGGCCGCCGTAGTGGTCGATCAGATAGCGCAGGTAGTAGCTGCCGTACGCGATGTTGACCTCCGGAGTAGCCAGATCGTTAGGCGAGAATCCGGTGCCGCCTGAGCGCGTCGCCAGGTACGCGGCCGTCTGCGGAAGGAGCTGCATCAGACCTTCGGCGCCGGCCCTCGACGTCCGGGGATCGAACTTCGACTCCGCGTAGATGACGGCCGCGATCAGCGCTGGGTCGAGGTGCTTCGCGGCCGCTTGCTGGCGGATGACGGCCTGGTACTGCAGCGGGAGCGAGAGCTCCCGGATCGCTTTCTGGAACAAGGGCGCCACCAGCACCCCGACAAGCACCGCAAGCGCGACCCCTCCAAGGGCCAGCATCCCGCGGCGACGACGCACCGCAGATCGTCGCGCGGAGGCGCTGCGGCGAGTGGCGACGGTGGCTGCGGGAGGCGTCATTGCTGAAGGTTGTCAAGTACGGACGACAGGGCGCGCTCTAGCTGCTCGACCGTGCCGTTGTTGGCGACCACATACGTCGCCCTAGTGGCTTTCTCCTCCTGCGAGAGCTGCCGCGCTGTCCGCTCGTCAAGCGACCGATGATCCCTTGCGGAGGCTCGATCCCGACGCACTTGCTCGTCGGCGACGATCGCGATCGTCGCATCGAATGCCTGCTCCATCCCGGATTCGAACAGCAGTGGCACTTCGACAACTGCAACACGAGGCGGCGGCGAGAGTCGCTCTTGCTCTTCTCGCCACTGCGCCATTCGCGCCCCGACGCGCGGCCAAAGGGTCTCCTCGAGGAACCGCTCGGGGCTGAGCGACCGCACGTCGTCTGATTCGTATAGCTCGTGCACGACGCGGTCGGTAGAGAGTACGCCGGCCCCGAGATGCTCCAACGCATCGAGCGCCGTGGACTTGCCAACCCCGATGCCGCCCGTGAGCCCAATTAATGGGATCACCGGATCACCGCTTACCGGCAGCGTCTTAGGCGGAGGATTCCGGACCCTGCCCCGACTCGTCTGGCGGCGGGACGGCCTCCGGTTCGGGCTGTGTCTCGCCCTCGGCTTGCGGTGGAACGTTTTCATCGGCGGGAGCGGGAGGCTCTCCCGGTGGAGTGGGGTCGGGCTCCGCGGCCTCGGCCGCGAACACATCTTCTGAGAGGCCGAGCTCCGGAACGTCATCGAGGCCGACGCTGGGCTCGTCCTCCCGGGCGCGGACAGGCAACACCTGGCCCTCGACGCGCTTGATGGACAACGACAGCCTACGGCGCTCTGAATCGATCTCGAGGATCTTCACCCGCACCGGGTCGCCCGGACGGAGCAGCTCGCGGGGGTTCTCGACGTGGTGCTGGGCGAGCTCGGAGATGTGCACCAGTCCCTCGACTCCGTCCAGGATCTCGACGAAGGCGCCGAACGTCACGACCTTCGTCACCGTGCCCTCGAGCTCGTCGCCCACGTTGTAGGTATCCACCACGCGCTGCCAGGGGTCATCCTGGGTTTGCTTGAGACCCAGCGAGATCCGCTGACGATCGCGATCGATGTCCAGCACCTTCACGCTGACGGTGTCCCCGATGGAGAGGATCTCCGACGGATGGTTGACGTGCGACCAGGAGAGCTCGGATATGTGGATTAGCCCATCGATTCCGTCGAGGTCCACGAACGCGCCGAAGTCGACGATGTTTGAGATCTTGCCCTCCACCACTTCGCCGGGCTGCAGACGGTCGAGGATGCGCTCGCGGTCCTCCTTGCGCTGTTCCTCCAGCACTGCCCGGCGTGAGAGGACGACGTTGTTGCGGGAGCGGTTGAGCTCGATCACCTTGGTCTCGATCTTCTGCCCCATGTACTCGTCGAGGTTCGGGACGCGGCGGATGTCGACCAGCGACGCCGGCAGGAAGCCGCGGACCCCGAGGTCGATGATCAGCCCGCCCTTGACCACCTCGATCACCTGGCCCTCGACCGGCTCGCCCGAGTCGGCCGCAGCCTCGATGCGGCGCCAGGCCTTCTCGAATCGGGCGCGCTTCTTCGACAGGATCAGACGCCCGTCTTGATCCTCCTTTGTGAGCACCAGCGCGTCGACCTGCTCGCCGAGTGAGACCTCCTCGGAGGGGTCGACCGACTTGCGGATCGAGAGCTCCGAGGACGGGATCACGCCCTCGGACTTGTAGCCGATGTCGACTAGGACCTCGTCGTTATCGATCCGCACCACGTGACCGGAGACCACGTCTCCTTCCTGGAAGGGGTGCAGGGTCGCGTCGTAGTTGGGCACGATGTGCCCGTCGACCTCGAGCAGCAGCCCATCGGAGCCCTCGACGACCTTGGCGTTGGCCTGATCGGGGCTGAGAGTTTCGACTGTTGTTGGGGACATGGGTGCGTCGGAGGATAGCCAGGTGCGGCCTATGGGGGCCTATGATGCCCCGAATGCCGCAACGGGCCACAAAACGAGGCCAGGAGCGCACTCCGCTGGACCGAGACTGCGACGTGCTGATCTGCGGAGCGAGCTTCGGCGGGCTGGCCGTTGCGCGAGAGCTGGCATCAGCCGGGGCGGAGGTGCTCGTGGTCGACCGATACGAGATCGGAGAGCGGCAGACGTCGGCCTGCGGGATCCCCACCGACTGGTTGTACGCCCTGGACCTCCAGGACTCCCTGCAGCAGACGTTCGCGCAGCTGGTGATCCACACGCCGCACGCCACCGCGCGCTTCGATTTGCCCTGGACGTTCTCGACCTTCGACTACAGGGCCCTGTGCGGCCTCCTGGCCGATCAGGGGTCGTTTGAGTTCGAGACCGCCACGGTCAACGGGCGGACCGGCCACACCGTCCATACAGACCGTGGGGACATCCGCTCGCAGCTGATCGTCGATGCGCTGGGTT
Source organism: Actinomycetota bacterium (assembly GCA_005883415.1). Lineage (GTDB taxonomy): Bacteria > Actinomycetota > Thermoleophilia > Solirubrobacterales > Solirubrobacteraceae > Palsa-465. The sequence goes on from VAWT01000242.1 coordinate 3,985, forward strand.
GGCGCCGGGTGCTCGGCTCAGGCGAGCCGATCCAACCCCCCGACGCCTTTCTCTCGCGGGGCCTAGAGGTCCACCCTCTTGGCTCGGGCCAGGAGCTAGAGGTCTGGATCGACCGGTCCTACGTCCCGGCCGGGTATGCGTGGAGCTTCCCGGCGGAGAATGAGGTGAGGGTCGGAGTGGGCTCCTTCGAGCCGCGGTTTCACGTCAAGGAGCCGACCGTGCGGCTGGCGTCAGACCTCGACCGCGACGCCATCCGCTATCAGGGCAACTGGATCCCACACCGCATCCGCCGTGCGGCCGAGGACGGGGTGTTCTTCGTCGGCGACTCGGCCGGGCACTGCCTGCCACTGACGGCCGAAGGAATCAGGACTGCTTTCTACTTTGGGCTCGCGGCCGGGCGAGAGCTTAAAAACGTGATCTCGGAGAGGCTGACCGCCCAGCACGCTGAGGGGGATGCAGCGCAAGCGGTTTGTGGATTGGGCGTTCGGCCACTATCTGGAGATCGCCCACCCGCGGTTCGCCGCCGCGGGGTCGCTATCGCCCGCTCGCGCCGCGGTAGCGGCCTAGCCCGTTCGCGGACTCCCGCCTCGCCCGGGCCTGTCGAAGAAAGCGCGGTGTGGCTGGGGAAATTTCGACAGCCCTCGGGGCCGATTCGATGAGAGCGGGACTCATGGTCGCTCGCCCAGGCCCTCCACGGTCCGGCTGCGTTCGCCCCGAAACGCCCACCCCGCCGCCACCAGCACGGTGACGGTCACCGCCAAGGGCAGCACTGGCGCGAATCGGCGGGCCTCGACCAACAGCACCCCGCCCACAACGGCGCCGACGAGCAATCCAGCGAGCACAGCTGCCCGGCGCAGGCGGTCGGGAACGTCCTCCCCTCCGACCACGATCCCGCGGAGCAGCCCCGTCAGCGTTCCGGTCACGTACGTGCTGGTGACCCCGGCGACACCGAGCGCCGCGACCGCGTCGCTCTGCATCCCCATGGCAAGCGCCGACAGGCCGACCAGCACCACCTCGAACGTCGCGCCCGGATGACCACCCACGGTGAGCCAGCCAGCAAGAACGCCCGCCTGCACCAGCACCTCGAGCGCCAGCACAACGCTCACGCCGACCGGCCACATACGCGAGCCACGAGGTTCCGCCCTCCGGCTCGAGATCACGGCCACCAGGGACACCGCGAGCAGGACTCCGGCGCAGAATGCCCCCAACGACACCGCCGATCGCACTACCTCCGAGCCCTTTTCCTGAGCAGCCGCCAGCCCCAGGAGCACGAGGTTGCCGGTCATGTTTCCGGTGAACACGCGCCCCAGCCCGAGGAAGCTGATGGCGTCCACTGCTCCCGCCCCGAACGTAAGGCAGACGAGCAAGACGTCCCGGACGACAGTGGCCCGGGCGGTGGTCAAGCTCACTTGGCCTGAAGCCAGTGGGAGCCGATCCCGGCCTCGACCGCGAGCGGCGGATCCATCTCGAATGCCTCACCCATCTCGCGGCAGGCGATGTCCTTCACCTGCTCGGCCTCGCCCGCAGGGCCCTCAAAAAGGAGCTCGTCATGGATCTGCAGAATCAGGCGCGTCTGGAGTCCGGCATCCCCCAACGCTCCCGCACACCGCACCATTGCCACCGCGGGGAACCCGGCCATATAGCGCTGGATGAACTCCTCGGCCTCCTCCTGGGGAATGTCGAGCCGGTCGGCCATCCCCCACGCGGACAGGCCGTACACGATCCCGTAATTGATCATCTTCGACTTTGACCGCATGCCGGGATCGATCTGGTCGGGGGTGACGCGGAACACACGACAGGCGGTCGCCGTGTGCACATCCTCGCCACGACGGAAGATCTCCTTCAGCGCCTCCTCGCCCGCGATGTGCGCCAGCAGCCGCAGTTCGACCTGGGAGTAGTCGGCGGACACGAGCAGGTTTCCGGGCTCGGCGACGAAGCAGGCGCGGATCTCGCGTCCCAGCGGCGTGCGGATCGGGATGTTCTGGAGGTTGGGATTGTTCGACGACAGCCGCCCGGTCGTGGCCGCGGTCTGGTTGAAGGTCGTGTGCAGGCGGCCGTCGGGCCCGAGCAGCCCGGGCAGCGCGTCCAGATACGTTTGGGCCAGCTTGGTCAGCTCGCGCCAGCGCTCGATCTTCGGGATCACCGGGTGCTCCTCGCGAATGGCCTGAAGCACGCGAGCGTCGGTCGAATAGCCGGTCTTTCCTCTGCGCTTCCGAGACAGGCCCAGCTTGCCGAACAGGACCTCCTCCAGCTGCTTCGGGGAGCCGATCATGAACTCCTCACCGGCCAGCTCGAAGATCTCCCGTTCGAGCGAGTCGGCCTCGGCCTTGACCCGGTCCGAGATCTCCTTGACGCGCTTCGTATCGAGCTTGGACCCCGCTTGCTCCATGGCGCGCAGGATCCGGACCAGCGGCAGCTCGACCTCGTTCAGGAGGTCCGTCAGCCCCCGGGTTCGGATCTCCTCCCGCTGCCAGCGGGCGAGCGCCTCCAAGAGCAGCGCGTCGGCGGCGGCGGGATCCTCGACGTCCGCCGCCAGTCCGCGCTCCTCGCACAGCTCGCGGAACGGATAGGCCCTGCGGGCCGGTTCGAGCAGGTACGCCCCGATCTCGGTGTCGTGTGCCAGCACCTCCGGCACCTCACCCAGTGACTTCGCGTCGTGGGCTACAGCGGGTCGTGCCCTGATCGCAGCCACGAGGTCCTCTGGCCGCGGGCACTCCCCGGCAAGCACCGTCGCCGCGCCATCTCCGCGCGCGCCGAAGCGCCAGCTCTCGATGTCCGCGAACAATGCCTCCGCCGGCTTCTCGGGTGCCCTCACCGCCAGCGATACCTCGGATCGGGGCAGCTTTGAGTCAAGCTCGGCGAGCGTGGCTTCGACCACCGTTGCGGTCAGAGCCTGCTCGGCGGCCGGGGCCGGGGCCGCGGCGTCGGCCGACCCAAGTGCTTCCTCCAGCCGCCGCAACGGCTCGCGTAGCTCGAACTCTCTAAACACGTCTCTAAGCCTCGAGCGGTCGGGCGGCTGGGAGGTGAACGCCGAGACGTCCAGGTCGAGCGGGATGTCGCGCTTGATCGTCGCCAACAGTTTCGACAGGCGGGCGTCGTCGGCGTGCTCGATGAGGTTTTGCTTGCGCTTGGCGCCGGAGATGTCGTCCACGTGCTCGAGCACGCCCTCCAGCGACCCGCACCGCTGCAGCAGCTCGGCGGGGGGCTTGTCCCCGATTTCCGGCACGCCCGGGATGTTGTCGCTCGTATCGCCCTTCAGACCGATGAAGTCCGGGATCAGCTCGGGCGGGATCCCGTAGCGCTCGACCACTCCTTCTCGGTCGTACACGCGGGTATCGGTGATCCCCCGCGACGTGGTCATGATCTTCACGCCGTCGCCCACGAGCTGGTAGGCGTCGCGGTCCCCGGTGACCACCATCACGGGAACGGGCGACTGGGAGTGGCGGGCTTGCTCGACGATCGAGGCGATCACGTCGTCTGCCTCGTACCCCTCCACCGCCAGGTTGCGGTACCCGAATGCCTCCACCAGCGGCTCGAGGTGCGGCCACTGCTCCTTGAGCAGGTCGGGACGCGAGGTCCGCTGCGCCTTGTAGTCGGCGTATACCTCCTTGCGGCCAGAAGATCCCGCATCCCACACCACCAACGTCGCCTTCGGCCCGTAATCGGTGAGGATCTTGACCAGCATGGAGGCGAACCCGAAGATCGTGTTCGTCGGCACTCCGGTCGAGGTGGCGATCGATTCGGGCAGGGCGAAGAACGCCCTGTAGGCAAGGCTGTTGCCGTCGATTAGGAACAGCTCATCAGGCACGGTTGTTCTGAATCTAGCTGGCTTCTCGGCAGCAGCGAGGGGCTCCGTTTCGCTGCGTCGCTCAAGCCCGCGGCCCCGCGCCGCATAACATCCTGGAGGTCCGTGACGCCCATCCCCAGCGCCCCATACAGCCTCACAGGACTGGCCGCGGCTCAGCGATGCGGTGGACGCCATCCCCGGCGCGCACGTGCTCGACGCCACCGACCGAACCTTCCTCCTGCACGTGGGGGGGAAGATCGAGCTTCGCAACAAGAGCCCGATCAAGACACGCGACGATCTGTCGATGGCCTACACCCCGGGGGTGGCCCGGATCTGCCTCGCGATCCACGAAGACCCGGACAAGGCGTTTCAGTACACGATCAAGCGAAACACCGTGGCCGTGGTGTCCGACGGAACGGCGGTGCTCGGGCTGGGCGACATCGGGCCCCGGGCGGCGATGCCAGTCATGGAGGGCAAGGCGATGCTGTTCAAGGAGTTCGCGGGTATCGACGCCTTCCCGATCTGCCTGGACACGCGCGACCCAGACGAGATCGTCGAGGCCGTGGAGGCGATCGCACCCACCTTCGGCGGCATCAACCTCGAGGACATCTCCGCGCCCCGCTGCTTTGAGATCGAGGAACGGCTCAAGGCCGACCTCGACATCCCCGTGTTCCACGACGACCAGCACGGGACGGCGGTGGTCGTGATGGCCGCGCTGTTCAACGCCCTGACCCTGACCGGGCAACGGCTCGAGGACATCCGCATCGTGATCTCGGGCGTCGGCGCGGCGGGGATCGCCGTGGCCCGGATCCTGCTCGAGGCCGGCGCACGACACATCATCGGCTGCGACTCGCGCGGTGCGCTGCACGTGGACAGGGACGACTACCTCGACGGGACCATGCACGCCGTCAAGCGGTGGTTGGCGTCGGTGACCAACGAGGAACGCCGCTCGGGCCCCGCGGCGGATGTGCTCGAGGGAGCCGACCTGTTCATCGGCGTCTCGGGGGCCCATGTCGTCGACGGCCCCGCCCTTCAGCGGATGAATCCCGACCCGATCGTGTTCGCGATGGCGAACCCAAATCCTGAGGTGCTGCCAGAGGAGGCTGCGCCGTACGCCCGGATCATGGCCACCGGCCGCTCCGATTACCCCAACCAGATCAACAACGTTCTCTGCTTCCCGGGAATCTTCCGCGGCGCGCTCGACGTTCGGGCGACGGCCATCACGGAGCAGATGAAGATGGCCGCCGCACGCGCGATTGCCGAGATCGTCTCGCCGGACGAGCTTCGGGAGGACTACATCACCCCGTCGGTGTTCAACCGGGAGGTCGTGGGCGCCGTAGCCAGCGCGGTGGCCACGGAGGCGCGGGAGAGCGGGACTGCTTCCGCCGGGGCCGAGGTGGGCTTTGCGCAGACCGAGGAGTTCGGCGTTCTGCCAAGTCGATGAGGTCCACCTCCCGTTCACTCGGCCGCAAAGCCGCCGCGTCCGGTCACGGTCGCTCGCCTAGCGACGCTAAAACCCGGCAGGTGCCGGGCGCTCCAGATCGCACGCGTGAGCCAGCGGGACCAGTGGCGGTCCGGTTCCTGCGCCGCCTTCGCCTGGACGCGGGTTGATCTTGCACCAGGCGAGCCGCCCTCGCGCGAAGTCGACCCGTGCCCAGAACGGATCGCCCAATACCCCCAGGACCTTGGTGCCGCTAGTGATGAGTCGGTTGACGGCCACGCAGGCGTAGGACGCGACGGCGGCCTGGAGCGAGACCCGCGAACCGGCAGGAAACGGCGAGCACTGCACGTACCGGATCACGCCCGCCGCGGTCCCGGCCCGTACTCGCGCCCTGTCGTCGGCGGCGATCCCTCGCTCCAGGTCGCCGACGATCGCAGTCCGGGTCCGCGTCCTCACCGTGTCGGCCGCCGAGGAGCCCGGATCGCGACGATCAACGCCTGCCAGATGCAACCGCTGCTCGGCCGCGTCCTTGCGTACCAGCGATTCGATCGCCCGGCTGCGGGCGCGCGCAGTGGCAGCGGCACTAGTGCTCTTTGCCCGCTCGACCTCGGGTGAGAGCAGCGCGACCAGCCCGGCGGCCACCCCGAGCACCAGCAGCATGCCGAGCCCGGCGATCAGCTTGGCCCGCCGGGTGCCGAGCAGCTTGGTTCGGCGGACCGTGTACGGGGTGCCGCAGACGGGGCAGCTTCTAGACGTCGCTCGCGAGCGGGCGCCGCAACTCGCGCACTGGCGCTCGCCCGGCGCGAGCAGCGAATGCACCTCAGAACGCGCCCTGGCCCGGGCAGCGTCCCAGTCACCGTCAGGGGGAGTCGTCACTCCCATTGTGTCCAGCCCCAGCCATCCGGTCCTTCTTGGTCCGGCTGCCTATGATTCCGGCCGTGCGCCACTTCGAGTCCTGGCGCGCGGGCCATACGAGCCAGATCAGCGGGCCGAGCACGAACAGCAGCAGCCCGCACGCAAGGCCGGCTCTCTCGCCGTAGCCCTTGCGCTCCGAGAGGTAACCGGACAGGGCTGCAGAGGCCAGCCACGCGTACAGCAGCCACAGGGCCTTCGAGCCGATAAGCGCGAAAGCGATCATATGCCCAGGTACGCCTTCTTGACATCGTCGTTCTCGCGCAGCGCGTGGGCCGCATCGCTCAGCGCGACTTGCCCAGTCTCGAGCACATAGCCGCGGGTGGAGATCTCAAGCGCGAAGTTGGCGTTCTGCTCCACGAGCAGGATCGTTGTCCCCTGCCGGTTGATCTCCGCAATCGTCTCGTAGATCCGCTCGACCAGGATGGGCGCGAGCCCCATCGACGGCTCGTCGAGCAGCAGCAGATCAGGATTGGCCATCAGCGCGCGCCCGATCGCGAGCATCTGCTGCTCCCCGCCGGACATCGTGCCGCCCTTCTGCTTGCGCCGTTCCTCTAGGCGGGGGAACAGCTTGAAGACGCGCTCGAGGTCAGCCTCGATGCCGCCGTCCCGACGCAGGAACGCGCCCAGCATCAGGTTGTCGATCACGGTCATCCGCGGGAAGACATGCCGGCCCTCCGGCGCGTGGGAGATGCCGAGGCGCACGATCTCCTGCGGAGGGGTCACGCTGATGTCTCGCCCGCGGAAGCGGATCGTCCCCGTCCTGGGCGGCGTCAGCCCCGAGACCGACCGGAGCGTTGTCGACTTACCGGCGCCGTTGGCGCCGATCAGGGTCACGACCTCGCCCTCGCTCACCCGGAGGCTCACGCCCTTGAGCGCTTCGATGTTGCCGTAGAAGGTGTGCAGGTCGTCCACCTCGAGCAGCTCGCCACCGCTGGTCGAGCTCATTCCGTACCTCCCCGCTTACCCAGGTACGCCTCGACGACGCGGGGATCGCCGGCCACAGTCTGCGGCTTGCCCTCGGCGATCTTCTCACCGTGGTCGAGCACGGTGACCCGCTCAGAGACCTCCATCACGACCTTCATGTCGTGCTCGATCAGAAGAATCGCGACGCCGCGCTCGTCACGCAGCTGACGCATGAACGCCACCAGCCGCGCCGACTCGTCGGCGTTCATGCCAGCGGTCGGTTCATCCAGTAGCAGCAGCGATGGATCCGAGGCCAGCGCCCGCGCAATCTCGACGCGTCGCTGATCGCCATACGAGAGGTTGACGGCGAGCAGGCCCATTACGCTTGCCGGAAGGCCAACATAGCCGAGTAGCTCCTGCGCTTTCTCGTGTGCCGATCGCTCCTCCCGCCTGACCCTCGGGGGGCGCAGGATCGATCCGATGAGGCCGGCTCGCATCCGGGCGTGCTCGCCGACCAGCACGTTCTCCAGCGCCGTCATCGTCCCGAACAACCGGATGTTCTGGAACGTCCGCGCGATCCCGAGGGCCGTGATCCGATCCGGCCGCATCCTCGTGATGTCGCGACCGCGGAAGGAGATCACCCCGCTGGTCGGCCGATAGAGACCGGTCAGCATGTTGAAGAACGTCGTCTTGCCGGCGCCGTTCGGCCCGATCATCGACACGATGCCGCGCTCGGGGATCGAGAAGGTGACATCGCTCACCGCCAATAGGCCGCCGAAGGACTTCGACACGTCCTGCGCGCTCAGTAGCGCGTCCTCGGACGGCTGCTCGGCCGGCTCGGTACCGGCCGCCGGCGTTCTGGCGCTCGTCATACGCGCTCCGCGGACATGTCAGTGGGACCGGTGCCGACGTGCTCGACGAACTCGAGCTTGCGCCTTCGTTCGGGCAGCAGGCCCTGTGGACGGAGGACCATCATGATGACCAACAGGAAGCCGAAGATCCCATACGAGAGCGAGGTGAGGTCGACCTTGATCCCGATTTTGGAACTCAAGTTGGGAATCACCGAAGGGATCAGCCAGGTGTTGATGAACGACAGCACAATGGCTCCGAGGACCACCCCCCAGATGCTGCCAAGCCCCCCGAGGATGACCATCGCCAGCACGAAGATCGAGAACGAGAACGCGAACTGATCGGCGTTGACGGTGTTCAGGTACGAGGCGATGAAAGCACCGGACATGCCCCCGAACGCGGCGCCGGTCGCGTACGCCATCAGCTTTGTCTTGACGAGCGGCACGCCCATGCTGGCCGCCGCGACCTCGTCCTCGCGCAGCGCGACCCAGGCTCGGCCCAGGCGCGAGTCCCGCAGACGGACGTTGACGAGCAGGACGATCGCGACCATTCCGAGCGCGACCCAGTACCACGGTCGTAGGTTCAGGGGATCGAACGGATTGAGTCCCGGAAGCTGACCCGGATCGATCGGCGTGATGCCCTGACGACCGGCGGTCAGGTTGATGTGGATCCCCGGCAGCGTCGAGGCCAGGCCGGAGGTCAGGATGTGGATCCCCTTGGTGTGGTTGACGTAGGCGAAGAAACCTGAGCCGAACCACCCGATCGTGTAGGCGCCGATGGCGAAGAACGCCACATAACCCAGGTCGAGCAGCCCCGCGAAGCCGACCACGACGTTCAGTCCAAGGGCCATCACGACAAACGCCACGGCTTCGACCAGATCGAACAGGAACGTGCTCCCCGGCTGGAACAGGTACGGGAACAGGATCACCGCCGCGGCGGCGACCAACACTATCGCCAGGCGCGCATAACGCCTCGCCCAGATCGCGTCCCCGCGGCGCCGCAGCACCCCGTAGCGCTCGCGTATCCGAGCCATCCGGTTCTGCCCTCCCGCCCCGAGGTTTCCATCGCCGGCGCTCATCCGGCCTCCCGCGTCTCCTCGCCGAGGAGCCCGCGCGGTCGAAGCACCATGATCGCCACCAGGTAGCCGAACACCAGGATGTTCGTCCACTGGCCGCCGAGCCGGTTGTCGGAGATCTGCTGGATGCACCCGATGATCAGCCCGCCCAGCACCGCCCCATAGACGTTGCCGATCCCGCCCATCACTGCCGCGGTGAACGCGATCAAACCGGCCCGGAAGCCTTGGAAGTACCAGATGGTCGTCTGATAGAGGGCATAGACGAGCCCGGCCGCCCCCGCCAGGGTGCCTCCCAGCAGGAACGTGACCGAGATCGTTGTGTCGACGTTGATGCCCATCAGCCGCGCTGCTTCCGGGTTCTGTGCGGTGGCCCGCATCGCCTTGCCCATCCGGCTGCGCGCGAGGAACGTCACCAGCAGGACAACCAGTGGCACCATCACCGCGATCGACAGCAGGTCAGCGCGGAAGATGTGCACGCCGCCGATGTTGAACAGATCCTGCTGGGCGTGGAGCAGGTCAGGGACGCTCGTCTGGGAGCCGCCGATCCACAGCAGACCGACGTTCTGGAGGATGAACGAGAAGCCGACAGCGGTGATCAGCGGCGCCAGCTTCGGAGCGCCACGGAGCGGGCGGTAGCCGACGCGCTCGATCAGGACATTCAGCGACCCACAGGCGATCATGGCGATGATCAGCGACAGGATCAGCCCCGGGATCAGACCGCCCGTGCCGGTGGTGAGCGTCAGTCCGAGCGTGCCCCACAGCCCGGTCGACACGAGCGAGCCGATCATGAACACGTCGCCGTGGGCGAAGTTGATCAGCTCGATGATCCCGTAGACGAGCGTGTAGCCGATCGCCACCAGCGCCCAGATCGCCCCGTTCGAGATCCCATCTTTGAGGTTCTCGGCGATCCGGGTGACGCCGCCCGTCGCCACTATGTCGTGGACGCCGAACGCGACCGGCAGGATCAGCAGGAAGACGATGAGCGCGTAGCGTGACCACCAGCGCCGGGCCGCCTCCATCGCGAGCGACCTCCGTGCAACCGTGGCGGCTTGAGCTTCCAATGCGCTTACCAGTAAAGGGTGGGCTCAGTGAGCCCACCCTTTACCTTAGATCTTCTTCTAGACGGGCGGGTGGATTGTCTTCAGGAAGAAGTCGCTCCCGTTCTTGATCCCGTACGCGCCGTACTCCGTCAGCGACGTATCGCCGTTGGCGTTGATGCTGTAGGTGCCGAGCACGCTCTGGAGGTTCGTCGTCGAATGGATCGCCGAGTCGACCGCCGTGCGGCTGAGCGAGCCGGTGCCGTTGTTGGTTGCCCGCTTGATCGAATCGAGCAGCAGTGACATCGCCGCATAACCGTAGATCGCGTACACCTCGGGCTTGCCGTACTTGGCCGTGTAGTCCTTGAAGAACGTTTGGCCGGCCGGCGGATACGAGCTCGGAGCGAGCGTCGGGGCCGTCAGGAACACCCGGCCATCAAGCGAGGTCGGAATCCCGCCCTTCTTCGGGTCAAAGTACTTGTCCGTCTCGTCGCCGTCGCCGCTGAATATCTTCGTATTCGGCGCCGCCGCCGCGACGTCCTTGGTCAGCTCGACCGAGTTGTCCGAGGCGATTGTGGACAGGAATACGCAGTTGGCGCCCGAGGCCGGGATCGCAGCCGCCTGCGAGCGGTAGTTCGACGCCTTGGGGTCAAATGCCACCTCGTTGACAACCTTGATCCCTTGCTTCGGGGCAGCCGTCCTGAAGTTGTTGGCCAGGCCGAGCCCGTAGACCTCCTGGTCTTGAAACACGTAGGTCTTCGTGCAGCCCTCGCTCTTTTGCAGCGCGGCCTGCGCGTCCGCCTGAATCACGTCGTACGGAACGACGCGGGCGTATGTGCGCTTCCCGGTGGGGTAGTACTTCTGCGGCTCACCGGGGGCGGCCCCGTTGCCGGCGACCGTCAGGCCGACGGCCGTGTTGGCAGGGCTGATCTGCGGGATGCCGCAGCGATTCAGAACCGGAATCGAGATCGCGCTCGCGCCCGAGTTGAACTCTCCGATGTACCCGATCGTGCTCGAGCTATCGCACGCGGTGTGAGCGTTGTTGGTCGTCTGACCGGCGTCCCACGAGCCCGCGGCGGCGGTGGAGTCGTCTAGCTGCTTGAAGGTGATCGTGTACTTCCCGACCTTCCCCCCGGCGGCGGCCAGCGCCATCGCGGCACCCTGGTCAGTCGCATGCGCGACGTCGCTCAGGCCGCCCTGGAGCGGCAGACTCGAGTACACAGTCAGGCTCGTGCCCGAGACCTTTCCGGTACTGCTCGTGCTGCTGCTGCCACAGGCGGCCACCACCACGGCCAGCACGGCCGCGGTGACGAGCGCTACCGCTGAACGTCCCTTCATTAGGTCCTCCTCACTCGGTGGTTTCCTCGCGGTTTGCGAACCGTTTCTTATTCGGCGGTCCGCCCGGAGTACCTTGAACTTGGGCGGCAGCCTAGTCCCGTAACGGCTGGGTCACAACCCGAAATACCGGTTGAGAGGAACCCTCTAACGCAACCTCAACCGTCCCGCAGACCGGCCTCAACATGGGCTAAACGTCCGTCCACACGCCGGCCGACGGCGCCAGTCGCTCTATCCGTCGAGCGCCTTGAAGAACTCAAGCCGGCCGGCGGCCACCCGCCAGACGCCGTATGTCCTCAGCGACGTGTCGCCCTCCCGGGTGATGCTGTATGTCCCAAGCACACTGTGCCGGCCGCGGGTGGCGAAGATCTCCTTGAGCACGCTGGCGCGCCTGGCTTGTCTGCGTCCGTGGTCGGTGGCGCCAGCAATCGCGCTCAGCATCAGGCTGGTCGCCTCGTAGCCGAGGATCGCATCGGGCTCGGAGGTCCCGTAGATGCGCGCGTATTCCGACAGCACCGTGCGAGCGGAGCCCGGGTACGCACTGGCCCCCAGCGCTGGCGAGGTGATCAAGAGGCGCGACGCCAACGCTGGCGAAATGCCGCCCGCGAACGTGCTCTCGGCCATCCCAGCCGTGGCGAACAGTCGTGCCCTTGGGACGGCCGCGGCGAGCTGCTTGGTGAGGAGCACAGCGCCGGAGCCGTTGACCGCGGCGATCAGCACGCAGTTGGCGCCGGTGCTGGCGAGGCTCGCCGCCAGCGCTCGGTAGTCGGTCGCCTTCTGGGCGAATGTCTGGGTGGCGATTACCTCCAAGCCCGCCGCCCGGGCTGCCAGGTCGAAGCTGGTCGCCATGTCCTCCCCGTCCACTTCACCGTCGTCGACCACGAAGGTCCTGGTGCAGCCCAGGCTTCGCTGTAGTTGCACCTGGATCGCCGCCTGCACCGTATCGCTGGTAGCGACCCGTGCGAACGTCCGGATGCAGGTCGGGTAGTACTTGTCGGGCTCGCCGGGCGCGGCCCCGGGGCCACTAGAGGTGAGCCCCGCCGCCGTCGTCGTCGAGCTCCTTGAGCGCGATCCGATAGCGGCCGATCTGGCCGTGGATGCGATCCAGCGCCATGTGCGCGCCGTTCGCCACAGCCTGGCCGGAGACGGCGGATGGACCGTCAAGGGGGACACTCATGTACAGCGTGAGCATCCGGGAGGCGATCCGGCCGCTTTGATTTGTTGAAGAACCGCAACCCGCCAGGATCGCAAGTCCCGCCACGATCGCTACCGGTGGTTTCAGCCGGCCTAAGCGTGCCCGGATCCGCGGCTGCAAACGGCTCAAGGAGACGCTTGCACGAACTTGTACGGAACGAGCGTCCCCCTGACGAGGCGACTGAAGACGAACGGCGAGATGCTGGTGTCGCCCTGCGAGTTGATCGAGTAGGTCCCCACCACCGACGGCCGGTTTTTGATCGCGAAGAAGTCGTGAACCACCCTGGAGCGATTGTTGGCCTGCGAACCTGCCTCGCGCAGAACCGCAAGTACTGCGGACATCGCTTCGTAGCCGAAGATCGCCTCGGGCGACGGGGCGTGGCCGTACGCGGCCTCGAAGGGAGAAGTGAACTGCTGCTTCGCGGCCTTCGAGAGCGAGCTCGAGAGGAACCCTGGCTCCGACACGTACAGCTGCGCCTTCGTGGATGCCAGCGAGGACGCGAGCGAGCTTGAGTCAAGCGCGGAAGGAGCGAACAGTTTGAGCCTGGGGTTCTGTCCTTCATTGACAGCACCGAACAGCGTCTGAGCCGTCGCCCGTGCGCCCGCAGCGGCACCGTAAAACAGTGCATCGGCACCGGAGGCGCTGACCGCGCTTGCACTGGCGGAGCCGTGCGTGACGGTGATCCCGTCGGTGGACGCGTCTTGGCTGACCGCGTTGGCGATGGCCTTTCCGTAATCGGAGCCGTCGTCGGCCACATACAGCTTCCTGACCCCCAGGGTGCGCATCTGGCTCGCCTGCGCCCGAGCCTCGGCGACTCCCGAAGGCACCACCCTGGCGAACGTCCGGCCGTAGGTCTTCAGCTGCTCGTAGTAGTTGTTGGGCGCGCCTTGCACCGCCGGGCTCGATTGGGTCAGCGCGATGGCCGTGTCGGTGGGCGTGACCTGCAGAAGATCCTGGTCGTTTGTGATCCCCAGCGTGCCGGAGGAGTCGCCCGGTGAGAGCTCGCCCAGATACGCGACCGCCTTCGAGTCCTGGATCGCGGTGCGGGCGTTATCGGACGGCTTCTGAGACAGGGACACGAACCTGAGCGTGAAACTCCCGGCGCTTGAGCCGGCCTGCTTGAGCGCCAGGCGCTCCGCATCCAGGACGTCCTGCGAGCCCGGCACCCCGGGAGGATTGCTTGCGTAGATGGTCAGAGAGGTGCCGCTGACGGTGACGGTCGAGCTGGTCTGGGTGGCGCAGCCGGCTAGGGCGGCGATCGCCGCCGCGCAGGCCCCCAGCCGCGTCCAGGTCCTCATGTGGGGAGCGGCTACTCCCGCCGACCGGGCAGGAACGGGAGGACGTTTCTGATACAGATCGCGAGCACCACGATCCCCAGGACGATCAGCATCCCGTCGAAGCCGCTGATCTTCAGCGACCACAGGATGATCCACAGGCATAGACCGGCGGTGGCGGACAAGACCAGCCCCATCGCGCACGGATGCTACTGGCTCTATTGGCTCGTGGATTCGGCGGCCGCCGCTCCAAACGCCAGCGCCGCGGAGAACGCGCGCACCAGCGCTCACACCGCGGCCGGGGGATCCATCGCTTCCTCGGCCGCTCGCACCAGGCGGCTCCCGACGATTACCCCGTCCGCGCCGGTCGTGCCGGTCAGCGACACCACATATAGAAACCCGCGCGCGCGAGACGCGATCTGCTCGAGGCGCTCATCCGGCGTGGTGGGCGCCACGAGGGGCACCAGGGCCACGTCGCATTCGTCGCAGGCGGCCACAGTAGCGTCCGCCTCCTCGAGCGGAAGATCAGGGACGATGAGGCCACTGACGCCCGCGGCTTGGAGCATGTCGGCGAACCGCTCGACTCCCCGGGCCAGAATCTGGTTCTCGTAGCACATGATCACAACCGGGACCCCGTCGTGGGAGAGCCGCCCGGCCAGCCCCAGCACGTCCTCGAGCGTGACCCCGGCGTTCAGGGCGGTGGTGCCGGCGGCCTGGATAACCGGCCCGTCGGCGAGCGGGTCGGAGAACGGGATGCCGAGCTCGAGCAGGCTGCCCCCGGCATCCACGCACGCCCGCGCGATCTCAAATGAAGTGTTGAGGTCGGGGAAACCCCCCATCAGGTACGGCATCAGGGCCGCGCGCCGCCCGTCGGCGCGCGCCGAGGCGAACGCCTCCGAGATTCGCTCGACGCCGCTCACGGCGTCGGCGCCACTGGGCTCACGATTCGGCCCGGCTTTCTTCGCCGAGCAGAGCGAGCGCCTCGGCCAGATCCTTGTCGCCTCGCCCCGAGAGGCAGATGAGGTCAAGCTCGCCTGCGCCAGCCGCGAGCACCCAGGCGATGGCATGAGCGCTCTCGAGCGCGGGGATGATCCCTTCCAGGCGGGCGCACGTAGCGAAGGCCTCGAGCGCCTGGCGATCCGTGACGGCCTCGTAGCGAGCCCGGCCAGAATCCCTCAACCATGCATGCTCGGGGCCGCTGCCTGGGTAGTCCAGCCCCGCCGAGATCGAATGCGCCTCGAGTATCTGGCCGTCCTCGCTCTGCATGAGCGCCGAGTAGGCGCCGTGCAGCACGCCGGGCAGGCCTCCCGCCGTCAGCGGCGCTCCATGGCGCCCGGTGTCGATGCCTTCCCCCGCGGCCTCGACGCCGATCAGCTCGACGCCGTCGTCTGCGATGAACGGGGTGAAGATCCCGATCGAGTTCGAGCCGCCCCCGACGCAGGCGATCACGCGCCGGGGGAGCCTCCCGGCGCGCTCGAGCATCTGCGATCGGGCCTCGTCGCCGATCACCCGCTGGAGATCGCGCACCAGCGACGGGAACGGCGCCGGCCCCACGGAAGAGCCGATGATGTAGTGGCTTGACTCCACGTTCGCCACCCAATCGCGGATCGCCGCCGACACCGCTTCCTTGAGCGTGCGGGCCCCCGCGGTAACCGGCTCCACCGTGGCCCCGAGCAACTCCATCCGCTCAACGTTCGGTTTCTGACGGCGCATGTCCTCGGTCCCCATGTAGACGACACACTCCAGGTCCAGCAGGGCGCAGGCGGTGGCCGTCGCCACCCCGTGTTGGCCCGCTCCTGTCTCGGCGATGATCCGACGCTTGCCCATCCGGATCGCCAGCAGCGCCTGCCCGACGGCGTTGTTGATCTTGTGGGCGCCGGTGTGGTTCAGGTCCTCCCGTTTGAGGAAGATGGGGTGCCCAGCGGCAGCGCTCAACCGAGCGGCGTGGTAGAGCGGCGTCGGCCGGCCGACGTAGCCGCGCAGCAACTCGTCGAGCTGGGCGCGGTAATCGCTGCTGTCGCGCGCCGCAATCCACGCTTGCTCCAGCTCCCGGAGCGCTGCCATCAGCGTCTCGGGCACGTACTGACCCCCGTAGGGGCCGAAGCGGTGCTGGAGCGCGCTCATCGAGCCGTCAGCGCCGGCGGCGCGGCGGCGGCGACGGCGGCCGCGAATGCCTCCAGCTTGTCCCGATCCTTGCGCCCAGGGGCGTCCTCGACGCCGCTGGCCACGTCGACCGCGAACGGCTGGACCGCTGCGATCGCCTCCCCGACGTTGTCAGGCCGCAGTCCGCCCGAGAGGATCACCGGCACCGGCCCCCGGTGGGCCCGAGCCAGCTCCCATTCGAACGTCTCGCCGCTGCCGCCGCGGCGGCCCCGTACGTAACTGTCCAGCAGGTGATAGTCGGTGTGGAACGGAACGAGCGCCTGGATATCGGCTCCGCTGCGAACCCTTACCGCCTTGATCACCTTGCACCCGGTACGGCGAGCCGCCTCCGTACAGAAGGCGGGGCCCTCGTCGCCGTGCAGCTGAAGGGCGGTCAGCCCCACGGCCTCGGCCGTCTGCGTCAGCTCGGCCAGTGTGGGGTTGACGAAGATCCCCACCACCTCGACCCGGCGCTTCAGTGCAGAGCCGATCTCGACCGCCACGCCGGGATCGCATCGCCGAGGCGATCGGGACCAGAAGTTCAGCCCGATTGCCCAAGCGCCGGCCGCCACGGCGTCGCGGGCGTCGGACAGCGACGTGATCCCGCAGAACTTGATCTTGGTGGGTGCGAAGCGCACGTCCACATCGTAGGGACAGCGCCTGCGCCCGCCTCCCGGAGAGCCGCCGTCCGCCCGGATGCCCGCGCCCGCGAGCCCCTACCGCGGAGCCTGCGCAGGCTTGGAGCCCATCACCACGTGCAACGTGAGCGCCTGGCCACCCCGATGGACCTGGAGGTCGACAGCCTGGCCGGGGGTACTGGCACCGACCATCGCCTCGAGCTGCTGTCCGCTCTTCACCTTGCGCCCGGCGATCACCTCGACCACGTCGCCGGACTTCAGCCCCGCGTTGGCGGCCGGTCCGCCGGAGATCGGCGCCACCGTAACGCCGCGCCCGGCGCCTACCGATTGGAGCACGCTGATCCCGAGCCAGGCAACCCGCACGGCCCGCCCGGCCTCGAGCGGGGCAAGGACGCTTTTGGCGGTATTGATCGGCACCGCGAACGCGATCCCCACGTTTGCGTTGCCGTTGGCCGCGATCTGAGAGTTGATCCCGATCACGCGGCCGCCGGCGTCGAGTAGCGGACCGCCTGAGTTGCCGGGGTTGATCGGGGCGTCGGTCTGGATCACGTTGTTGATGCTGAACCCGTTCGGGGCCTGGATCTGGCGCTGCAGCGCCGACACGATGCCGC
>VAWT01000243.1 GCA_005883415.1 Actinomycetota bacterium
TGGCCTGATCTACGACGTCGAGGTGGAGGACGGCACCGTCAAGGTGACCTACACGCTCACCAGCCCCGGGTGCCCGATCGGGCCTCAGGTCTCCGAACAGATCGAGGAGTTCGTCTCAGAGCTCGATGGTGTCGAGGAGGTCCAGCCCACGATGACCTTCTCCCCCGCCTGGACGCCCGAGCGGATGAGCGAGGACGCAAAGTTCGCGCTGGGCTTCTAGGTCCCCGACTTATCCGGAACGGTCAGCAGCAGTCCTAGGTCGAGCGTGGTGCTGTACGCCCGGATGCTGATGGCGCGGAAGTGATACCTGCGGAGCAGGCGACTGACGGAGCCGAGCGCTGCCGCCGGGGTGGCCTTGGGCGGTTTGTCGATGATCCAGATCCGCTTGTAGCGCCGGAAAACCTCGTCTAGGCGTGGCGGGTTATCGAGTCCGACCAACTGGAGCTTTGGCCTGATGAGCCGTGTGTGTGTGACGTAGTAGAAGATCGGGGTGTCGATGATCGGGACACCGGGGTCGAGCATGTAGTCACCGGGACGCTCGTGCGCCGCGACGTACTCCATTGGCTCCTTTACGGGCGGCCAGAAGCCCGACCGGCTGTGGTTGTTGACCAAGCCGGCGGCGGATACGGCAACGGCCCCCGCCGCCAGCGCGACGCCGCCGATCCGCGGCAGCTGAGCGCAGGCGGCGGCAATTGCCGTCGCCAGGAACGGCGCCGTAATCACCGTGTATCGCGTGATCATGATGTTCTTGCCGGTGAAGTCGAGAATGAAGATGCCCACGATCCCCACGACTCCGAGCGACACGAGCAGTCCGCGTTCGGCGATGGGCCGGCGCCGCCAGAGCAGCAGCGCCGCGATCGCGAACAGGACCACCAGCGCCCCGCCCACGGTCTCCCCATCTATCGGTGTGCCCAGGCGATAGCCAAATGGCGTGCCGATGACGGAGATCGCGTGGTTCCAGTTGATCTGGCCGTCGATGGCCCCGCCGTTGGGAAAGATCGAGTATTGCTCGAGCAGCAGCGGCATAACGGTCCCCACCCCCAGCAGGCAGGCGGCGATGAAGGCCACTCGCGCGCGGCGGGAGAGCTGGGGTCGAGTTCCCACCCAGACTGCCAGCGGCAACAGCACCGAGATGGCCGTGTAGTGGAGCCACATGGAGAGGAAGGCGCTCACCGCCCCCACCGTGAGCAGCGCCGTCCGCCGTTCCGGTCGCTGGCCGGCACGCACCGTAGCGCCGACCGAGATGACGAGCGCCAGGATCAGGAAGATGTAGACGCGAGTCTCCTGCGCGTAGCTCTGAATCAGGGGGCTGATCGCGTAGGGGGTCGTCTCGGTGTGCGCCACCTGGTGGAACAGCGTGTGGAAGCCGGGCAGCGAGTGCATGACGCTGAACGCCTCGTCGATGAAGTAGCTCGAGGAGCCGAGCTGCCAGAAGAAGTTGGCAGCGGCCACCAGCAGAATCGCCGGCAGCGCCAGCCGACCGGCTATGGAGCGTGCGTCCGACCAGCCGTGTGGGCTCTCGCTGACGCGGGAACGGGAGACGGTTGTAGCCGACATTTACGTGACCGACATCTACTGTGCGCCGGGGGGCGAGATGCTACGGATTTCCGGGGTCACGCAGCTCGCGGCTGAGGTCGATCGCTCTGATGTCGTGCTCGTCCGGCAGCTTGTCGAGAACCGAGGCGACGACCCGCTTGATGTCGTGCTCCTCGTGGCCCAGGTCGTCGGACAGTGACCGGAGCGCGGTGTAAACAATCTTCAGCTGGGCCGCAGTCAGGTCGAGGTGGTAGGCGATCTCGCCGGGTTGGATCAGGTCGTCGGCCATGCCCGAACCGTATCCGCCGAAGAGGCGGACGGCAATTCACCCCTTCATAGCGAGCGTGGCCGCCTGGGGCGTCGGCTCAGCGAGGCGGTCTGGAGGCCGCCGACGGCCGTCGTCGGCCTTGCGCGCGCTTGGCGCGCATGTCGCTCGCGGGACCGTGCTTGGGCCTGCTGCCCGCCGTCGGCAGGATCGGTGCCGGCTGCTCGTCCCGCACCGCCGAGGGCTCACCGTCGCCCTCTAGGACTAGGCGCTCCTCCCCGGTCACCGGCGCGCCCTCCTCAGCACCCTCGGGCGGTGTACGTGACTCCGCCGCCCGCGCGCTCTTGGTCCTCGCCGCCTGTAGCAGCTCAGCTAGGGACTCTTCGATCCCCTCGGCGAACACGTCGATGTCTGGGAGCGCGTCGTAGTCCGCGAGCAGCCCGTAGTCGATGCCGCCGTCGTAGGACATGATCGCCACGGCGAGCGCGTGGTGCTGGGGCAGGAACGCGACCGGGAACAGGTCCTCGAGCCGCCGGCCAAGGACGTACAGCGGAAACTGGGGGCCTGGGATGTTCGTCACGATCAGGTTGAACAGGCGGGTGGAGAACTGAATCCGCGAAGCCTGGGCCAGGATCGTCGGCGGTGCCAGGTTGTTGACGGCCGCGATCGTTGCGGCCCCGACTGCCTGCTTTGACTCCTTCAGCCCGTCCATGGCCTGGCGGATGAAGCGCAGCCTGGCCACCGGGTCGGTGATGTAGACGGGCAGCGGCCCCCGCATTGCGGTCAGCCGGTTGCCCAGCGTGTGGCGCTGATCCTCCGTGCGGACGGACACCGGGACGAGCGCGCGCATCTCGAGGCCCTCGGTGCGGACTTTGCGCGACCGCAGCCAGCGCGCCAGCGCACCGGAGACGACGGCCAACACAACGTCGTTGACCGTGCCGCCGAGGGCGTCCTTGACCTCCTTGTACTGCGCCAGCTCCTGACGGACCACCTGGAAGCGCCGGTGTGGTCCGATCTCCACGTTCAGGGGCGTCTCAGGGGCGGGATTGAGCCCGGCCCACACGAGCTCCCCCAACCCCTCTGCCGCTTCGGCCAGGACGCCTGCGCTCCTGGCGGGCTGTGCCGCCGCCCGCAGCGTGCGCTCCAGTAGCTCGAGCGTCGTGCCCACGAATCCTTTGAGTCCGGCGAGAACCAGCTCGGCCGAGGAGGGTTCCCGGTGTGGCTGCCAGGGCTCGAGCTCCATGCTCGGGGGTGCCGGATGCTGCTCAAGGTCGAGCAGCACGGTCGCCAGGTCGACGCCTGAGACGCCATCCACCAGCGAGTGGTGCGTTTTGCAGACAAGCGCGAACCGGTCGCCCTCGAGGCCCTCCACGAGCCACATCTCCCACAGCGGCTTTGAGCGATCGAGCCGCTGGGAGGCGATCCGCCCAGCCAGCCGGAACAGCTGATGCTCGTTCCCTGGCGACGGCAGCGCCGAGTGGCGGACGTGGTACTCGAGGTTGAAGTTGGAGTCGTCGGCCCACAGCGGGCGCCCCGTTTCGAGCGGCGGCGTCGCCAGCTTCTGGCGGTAGCGGGGGACTAGGTGCAGCCGGCTGCGGACGTGGTCAAGAAAGTCCGAGAACTTCGGCGGCGGACCCTCGAAGATGAGCACTCCGCCGATGTGCATGTGCGACGAGGGGCCCTCCTGGGCCAGGAACGAGGCGTCCGTCGGCGTCAGCCGGTCGAGGTGCTGCTGAGGCATCCCGTCTCGAAGGGTACGCTGTGGCGCGATGGCTTGGGATTTCTCCACCGAGCCCCAGTTCCAGCGTCAGCTCGATTGGATGCGAGGGTTCGTCCGGGAGCGAGTGTGGCCCCTAGAGACGGTGCTCGACGAGCTCGGCCCGGAAGGCCTAGAGCGGGCGATGGCGCCGCTCCGGGATGAGGTCAAGGCACGAGATCTATGGGCCGCGCACCTCGATCCGAAGCTCGGCGGCCAGGGATTTGGGCAGGTCAAGTTGGGCTTGATGCACGAGATCCTGGGCACCAGTCCGATCGCACCCCTGGCGTTCGGGAACGCCGCACCTGACTCGGGCAACTCCGAGATTCTTGCGATCGCCGGCACGCCCGAGCAGAAGGAGCGGTACCTGTATCCGCTGCTCGAGGGGGACCTCAAGTCGGCCTTCAGCATGACCGAGCCCGATACGGCCGGTTCGGACCCGACGCTCCTGAAGACGACCGCCGTGCGCGACGGCGAGGAGTGGGTGATCAACGGGCACAAGTGGTTCTCATCGAACGGCTCGATAGCCGACTTCCTGATCGTGATGGCGGTCACCAATCCGGACGCCAGACCACACCAGCGCGCCTCGATGCTGATCGTGGACGCCGACACACCCGGCGTGAACGTACTCCGGGACGTGGCGACGATGGAGCATCCGTGGGAGAGCTTCGGCCGCTATGGCAACCACGCAGAGATCGTCTACCAGGACGTGCGGGTGCCACCGGACGCGCTCCTGGGGGCCGAGGGAGCGGGGTTCTTGATCGCCCAGCAGCGGCTCTACCCGGGGCGGATCCATCACTGCATGCGCTGGCTGGGTGTCGCGAAACGCGCGTTCGACATGCTCTGCGAGCGCTCGCTCTACCGTTACGCGCACGGGTCGACGCTGTCTGGTCATCAGACAGTCCAGAACTGGATCGCCGACTCGGCCGCCCAGCTGCAGGCCGCGCGGCTGATGACGCTTCAGGCGGCGTGGAAGATGGACACGGATGGGGTGGCCGCGGCCCGCCAGGACATCGCGCTGATCAAGTTCTATGGCGCGCAGGTGCTGCACGACGTGATCGATCGGGCGATCCAGGCCCACGGGGCGCTCGGGTACTCGTCCGATCTGCCTCTCGAGGCCATGTACCGGTTCGCGCGCGCGGCGCGGATCTACGACGGTCCCGACGAGGTTCATCGGGCCTCGGTCGCCAGGCAGATCCTGCGAGGCTACGAACCGCCGCTGGGCGAGGTGCCCTCGGAGCACGTGCCCACCCGGCGCGAGGCGGCCCGGCGGCAGTTTGCCGACCTGCTGGAATCGGTTACCGCCAACGACTGAGGGCCGGGCGCCCCTACACTGCTCAAGAGATGTCCGCCGTCCCGGCACCCGAGATGTCCGCTCCCGAAAAGCTGCTGCTGGCCGCGCCCCGCGGCTATTGCGCAGGCGTTGACCGCGCAGTGCAGACGGTCGAGCGCGCCCTGACGCTGCATGGGGCGCCGGTGTACGTGCGCAAGGAGATCGTCCACAACAAGCACGTCGTCGAACAGCTGAAGGAGCGTGGCGCGATCTTCGTCGACTCGGAGACCGACGTGCCGGAGGGGGCGACCGTGGTGTTCTCCGCCCACGGGGTCGCTCCCCGCGTGCACGACAACGCCAGTGCCCGCCGCCTGCGCACGATCGATGCTACGTGTCCGTTGGTGACCAAGGTCCACGTGGAGGCCAGAAAGTTCGCCGCCGAGGATTACACGATCGTGCTGGTGGGCCACGCGGGACACGAGGAGGTAGAGGGGACGATGGGCGAGGCTCCTGGAAACATAGTCTTGGTGGAGTCAGCCGAGGACGTCGACCACCTCGAGGTTGAGGACCCAAACAAGATCGCCTACGTCTCGCAGACCACCCTGTCGGTCGACGAGACGCGCTCGATCATCAACCGGCTGCGCGAGCGGTTCCCCGAAATCGTGGGCCCCCGCACGGACGACATCTGCTATGCGACGACCAACCGCCAGGCCGCGGTCAAGCAGCTCGCCCGCTACTGCGACCTGGTGCTCGTCGTCGGCTCCCGCAACTCATCCAACTCCAATCGCCTGGTCGAGGTCGCGCGCGAACATGGCGCGGACTCGCATCTGATCGACAACATCGGCCAGGTGTGTGAGGAGTGGCTCGAGGACAAGCGGGTGGTGGGCATCACCTCGGGTGCCAGCGCACCGGAGGAGCTCGTCCAG
>VAWT01000177.1 GCA_005883415.1 Actinomycetota bacterium
AATGGCTGCGAACAGCGCGATGCACGCCACGACGAGCGCGGGGCTGGGCGCCTTCAGGCGCAATCTACTCATGAGGAACCTCCTGGTGGTTTGACATGACGCGGGACGGCCCTGCCGCCCCACGCGGCATCTTCGGAATCAGCGTGTGCGGGCACTGCGCGTGGCACGGGCCCCGACATGAGTCGATCGCCCCCAGACCTACCTTTGCCCACCAGTGCGCCCCATCACTCCTCCGAAGAAAGTTAGCTACAGACTAAACGGACTCCCGTGCCGGGGTCAAGACCTCGCCCTAGACTTCGCCTATGGCCACCCAGCCCCGTCTGACCGACTTCGAGCGATGGGAGCGCGAGGCGTTCGGACGCACGCCCGAGCGCGACGCACCGTTCTCGACGATCTCCGGCGAGCCGATCAAGCCGCTCTATACAGACGCCGATCTGCCGGCGGACCCCGACGAGTCGATCGGGCTTCCAGGCGAATTTCCGTACACCCGCGGCGTGTATGGCTCGATGTACCGGGGCCGGCTGTGGACCATGCGGCAGTTCGCGGGCTTTGGGACCGCCCTGGAGACCAATCTGCGCTTCCGTTACCTGCTCGACCAGGGCCAGACCGGTCTGTCGACGGCGTTTGACATGCCGTCTTTGATGGGCCACGACTCCGACCATCCCCGCTCGCTGGGCGAGGTGGGGCGCGAGGGGGTGGCGATTGACTCCTTGGTGGACATGGAGGCGCTGTTCGCCGACATCCCGCTCGATCGCGTCAGCGTGTCGATGACGATCAACGCCCCCGCCGCCGTCATGCTCGCCTTCTATGTCGTGGCTGCCGAACGCCAGGGAGTGGCGCCTGGGCAGCTGGCCGGGACCATTCAGACCGACATCCTCAAGGAGTACATAGCTCAGAAGGAGTGGTGCTTCCCGGTCGATCCGGCGATGCGGCTGGTCACGGACATGATCCAGTGGTGCACCGAGCACATGCCGCGATGGCACCCGGTGTCGATCTCCGGCTACCACATACGAGAAGCGGGCTCCACCGCGGCGCAGGAGCTGGCGTTCACCCTCAAGGACGGCCTCACCTACGTGGAGCACGCCGTGGCGCGAGGCTTGGACGTGGACGACTTTGCGCCCCGCCTGTCTTTCTTCTTCAACGCCCACGTCGACTTCTTCGAGGAGATCGCCAAGTACCGGGCCGCCCGCAGGATCTGGGCCCGGGAGCTGCGCGACACGTTCGGTGCACGCAAGCCCGAGTCTTGGCGGATGCGCTTCCACACCCAGACCGCGGGCGTATCGCTGACGGCCCAGCAGCCGCTGAACAACATCGTTCGCACCGCGATCGAGGCGCTGGCGGGCGTGCTGGGAGGAACACAGTCCCTGCACACAAACTCGTTCGACGAGGCGCTGGCGCTGCCGACGGAGGACGCCGTGCGGGTGGCCCTCCGAACCCAACAGATCATCGCCGAGGAGACAGGGGTGGCGAACACGATCGACCCGCTCGGTGGGAGCTACTTCATCGAGGCGCTCACCGACCGTATGGAAGAGCGGGCCTACGCGTACTTCGCCAAGATCGATGAGCTCGGGGGCATGGTCGAGGCCGTCAAGCAGGGGTTCCCCCAGCGGGAAATCGCAGACGCCGCATTCCGCTACCAGCAGGAGCTGGAGTCCGGAGAGCGCAAGTTGGTGGGCGTCAACTCCTATAGCGAGGGCAATGACGGCGAGGGGATCTCGACCCTGCGGATCGATCCGCAGTTGGAGACCAAGCAGATCAATCGGGTCAGGGCGGTGCGCGAACGGCGGGATCCTGAGGGGGCGAAGGCGGCGCTCGAGCGGCTCGAGCAGGGGGCTCGCGACGAGCACAAAAACCTGATGCCGCTGCTGCTGGAGGCTGCGCGCGCCGACGTGACCGAAGGGGAGATCATCAGCACGCTCCAGAGCGTGTTCGGCAAGTACAGCGAGTCGCCAGCCTTCTGACCCTTACAATCCCGCCGCGCGCGGGACCGCGACGAACATGGCCACCTCCACCGAGAAGAAGATCCGCGTCGTCGTCGCCAAGCCAGGCCTCGACGGGCACGACCGCGGGGCGAAGATCATCGCCCGGGCGCTGCGTGATGCGGGGATGGAGGTGATCTACACGGGCCTTCATCAGACGCCCGAACAGATCGTGGAGACGGTCATCCAGGAGGATGCCGACGCCGTTGGCCTGTCGATTCTGTCCGGGGCGCACATGACCCTGGTGCCGCGGATCCTCGAACTGCTCTCCGAGCAAGGGGTCAACGACGTGCTGATCACCTTGGGCGGCACGATTCCGGCCGATGACGTCCCCCAGCTGAAAGCACTGGGAGTGGCCGAGGTGTTCGGCCCGGGTGCCAGTACCCAGGACATTGTCGACTTCATCCGGGGGGCGGTGCGCGTATAGCGATCGGCGTGCCGGGGCGGGCTAGCGTCCGGCCACCTGATGTCGCGATCGACTGATTGACTCGTCAGTCAACGAGATAATATTCAGCCGTTCACCCAGTAGGAGGCCCGATTTGAAGATTTGCGTCCTGGTCAAAGAGGTTCCGGACGCCGCCGTCGAGAAGCGGATCGATCCCTCGACGGGGCGGATGGACCGTTCCGGCGAGAAGAACCTCAACCCGTACGACACACATGCGATCGAGGCTGCGATGCAGATCCGCGAGGGCGGCTCGGTGCAGGTCGACGAGATCGTCGCCGTCACGATGGGTCCGGAATCCGCCGTTCGCGCGCTGCACAAGTCCGTCTCGCTTGGCGCCGACCGGTCGCTGCATCTCACCGATCCGGCGCTCGCCGGGTCGGACGTCGCGGCCACTGGCTACGCACTCTCGAAGGCGCTGGAGAAAGAGCAGCCAGACCTCGTGCTGCTCGGCCAGCAGTCAGACGACGGCGAGTGCTACACGATCGGGGCGGTGGTCGCCGACCACCTGAAGATGCCTTCGCTGACGCAGGTGATCAAGATGGACGTGGACGGCGGGTCGTTGCGCTGCGAGCGCCAGGCCGAGTACGGCTACGACACCGTCCAGGTGGAGATGCCCGCCGTGATCTCGGTCGGGGACGCCATCAATGAGCCCCGCTACCCGTCCCTGAAAGCAATCATGGGGGCGAAGAAGAAGCCGCTCGAGACCGTCTCCACCGGCGAAGTCGGGATCGAGTCCGGGCTGGTGGGCGAGGAGGGCTCCCGCGTACAGTGCGGCGACTTCCATGATCCGCCGGCCAAGGCGCCCGGACAGATCATCGAGGACGAGGACACCAACGAGACGGTCGAAAAGATCGTCGCTTGGCTCGATGAAAGGAAGCTGATCTAGATATGCCCGACGTTCTGACATACGTCCTGCACTTCGAGGGCGCGTTCAACAAGAACTCGCTCGGAGCCGTCTCCGAAGGCGCCGCGCGCGCCGAGGAGATCGGCGGCCAGTGCCACGCGCTGGTGCTGGGCGGCGACGATCTGACCGACGAGCTCTGCTCCTCGCTCGGTGCCTACGGAGCCACCAAGGTGTTCCGCGCTCGGGGACCGGAAGGGCTCGCACAACCGGTTATCGACGCGATGGCCAAGGCGATCGACGACCAGGGCCACGGCTACGCCCTGTTCGGCGGCGGCCTGCTGGGATTTGAGATCGGCGCTGGTCTCGCCGCCCGCAAGCAGGCCGGCGTGACGATGGAGGTCACTTCCGTACGCGCCGAGGACGGCAAGCTCGTCGCCGAGAGGCCAATCCTCCAGGACTCGCAGATCTCCGTCTCCCGCTACAGGGGCGACCTGGGGATCATCATCGGCCGCATCAACGCGTTCGAGGTAGTGTCGCGCGACGGTGGGTCCGCCGAGGTGGTCGATCTGGACATCGAATATTCATCATGGTCGACGCAGGCCTCGATGGTGCAGCGCGGGGAGCAGCGCGGCGCCGACGTCGACATCGAGGGCGCGGACGTCCTCGTGGCGGGTGGCCGTGGGCTGGGCCAGGCTGAGAACTTCAAGCTGGCCGAGGACCTGGCGTCCGCGTTCGGCGGTAATACCGCGGTGGCGGCGACGCGCGCCGTCGTCGACGCCGGCTGGTACCCGTACGCGGCGCAGATCGGTCAGACCGGAAAGACGGTCGCGCCGAAGCTCTACCTGGCCGCCGGCATCTCCGGCGCGATTCAGCACAAGGTCGGGATGCAGTCCTCGGAGAACATCGTCGCCATCAACAAGGACGCAAACGCGCCCATCTTCGAGTTCTCCGACCTGGGGATCGTGGGCGACCTGAACAAGATCCTGCCCAAGCTGACCGAGGCCATCAAGGACCGCAAGGGGTCGTGAGCCCGTCCGCCAACAGCAACGGCGGCGTCGCACCCACCGAATACCCGCCGCCCGTCTCCTCGCCGGAAGAATTCGTCAAGCGCGAGCTCGACCCCGAAGACGAACGGATCGAAGTCGGCGTGGTGATCGTCGGCGGGGGTCCGGCCGGGCTGGCCTGCGCGAACAGACTGCTTCAGCTGCTGGCCGAGGAGCCGGAGGTGATGGAGCGTCTGGGCGAGGTGCCGGTGGCAGTGATCGAGAAGGGCAAGGCCTGCGGCGCTCACAACCTCAGCGGGGCGATGATGCGCCCCTCGGGCCTCAAGGAGCTGTTTCCAGATCTCGATCCCTCCGAGTGGCCCACGCACGGGACCGTCGAGAAGGACTCCGTCTACTGGATGCTCAGCCCGGGAGCGGCGCTACCGCTCAAGCCGACGCCGCCCCCGTTCCGCAATCACGGCAACCACATGGTCAGCGTGGCCGAGCTCTCCCGCTGGCTGGCGCAGAAGGCCGAGGAGGCGGGCGCTTACATACTGACCGAGACCAGCGCCCAGCAGCTGTTGGTCGCCGACGGGGTCGTGCGCGGGATCCGTTCGGGCGACAAGGGCCGGGGGAAGGAAGGCGAGGAGCTGTCCAACTTCGAGCCCGGGTCTGACGTGACCGCCAAGGCCACCGTGCTGGCAGAAGGCACGTGGGGGCACCTGACGGGAGCCGCGATCAAGGCGTTCCAGCTGGCCGAAGGGCGCGAGCCCCAGGTGTGGTCGCTGGGCGTCAAGGAGGTCTGGGAAGTTCCAAACCCCCTGGACCGCGTCATCCACACGCTCGGCTGGCCGCTGCGCTACGGACCCAAGTGGCACGAGTTCGGCGGCTCGTGGATCTACCCCATGGGCTCAGATCGGGTATCGCTCGGGTTCGTGCTGGGGCTCGACTACACAGATGCGACCGTGTCTGCCCACGACGTGCTCCAGCAGTTCAAGACCTCGAAGCTGGTGCGCAGGATCCTCGAGGGTGGCAGGCGCCTGTCTTGGGGAGCCAAGGCGATCCCCGAGGGCGGCTACTGGGCCATGCCGAAGCTGTCGGCGCCGGGGATGGTGCTGTGTGGCGACGGGGCCGGAATGGTCAACGTGCCGATCCTCAAGGGGATCCACTACGCGATCCATGCAGGCATCCTGGCCGCGGAGACGATTTTCGAGCAGCTCAAGGCCGACAGCACGGATCTGTCGGCGTACGAGCGACGGGTCGAGGACTCCGTGATCGCCAAGGACCTGTACGAGACCCGCAACATGCGGCAGCCGACGAGCAAGGGCTTCTTCATCGGCGCAGGGCTGATCGCGAACGCGATGGTCGTCACCAAGGGTCGGTTCCCCGGCGGCCGCTGGGCGAACCATCCAGACGCCCAGGCGCCGGTCAGCATCGGCAACAAGAAGGACGCCTATCCCAAGCCCGATGGCAAGTACACGTTCGACAAGCTGTCCTCGGTCTATGTCTCGGGCAACGCCACACGCGACGACGCCCCGAACCACATCCGCGTCCAGCGGACGGTCCCGCGGGAGATCGCCGAGGCCTGGCGGTGGATGTGCCCGGCCGGCGTCTACGAGATCCCGGAGGATGCTCCCGAGTCAGGCCCCGTCGAGGTGATCGTCAACTACACCAACTGCGTCCAGTGCGGCGCGATCACGGCCAAGGGTGGCCGCCTGACCCCGCCCGAGGGCGGCGACGGACCGCTGTACACGATCACATAGATATTCGGCAACTTCGGGCCGCCACCACGGTTAAGGCGGTATGCGAAGGAGGCTGCTGCTTGCGATTGCGATCCTCGCCGCCGGATCGGCCCTTCCCACGACGCCGGCGTTCGGCGCCGACCAGCACGCGAACCTAAAGGACTTCGCTTGCCATCCCGCGATCAAGCCCGCACGTCGGGTCGTATCTGTGACCGCCGTGATGAGACCAATCGCTGGCACCGCGCGCCTCCAAATGCGCTTTCAGCTGCTGGGCACCAAGGCCGGGCAGGTCACAGTGGTGCGGGGCGGCGACTTGGGGACCTGGATCTCCCCGCACGTGCCGACGCTTGGCCAACAGCCGGGCGACGTGTGGATCTTGAGCCATCCGGTGACCGGAGTGCCGGTCGGAACCACGTACCGCTTTCAGGTGTCATTCCGTTGGTTCGGGGCTGGCGGGCGCCGGATCGCCAGCTCCACGCACTCGAGCGCCGGCTGCTGGCAGCCTTACGTACGACCCGACCTGCTCGTGCAGTCGATATCCGTGACCCCGGCGCCTGGTGACCCCTCCCAGAGTCAGTACGTCGTGTGGATCGCCAATAATGGGTTGACCGCCGCTGGCAGCTTCCAGGTCGCGTTCGCCCCCGGCGGGAACTCGGCCCCACAGCAGACCTTCACGGTCCCCCAGCTCGGCGCCCACCAGTCCGTCAGCGAGACGTTTACCGGGCCGGCATGCACCTCCGCCACCGCTCCCACGGTGACCGTGGACCCCGAGTACGCCGTTGCAGACCCAAACCGGGCCAACGACTCGATGACGGCCACCTGCCCTGGGCCCTGAGCCGATGGGCCGGGTTCTCCACTGGGTCCTGGAGCCCAGGAGCGGCTTCGCCGCGGGCCCTTAGCCCAACGGCCGGGCTAGACTTGAGATACCTATGAAAGCTGACATCCATCCCGAATACGTCGAAGCACACGTGCGCTGCACGTGCGGCAATGAGTTCACGACCCGCTCGACCAAGCCCGAGATCCACGTCGAGATCTGCTCGGCCTGCCACCCCTTCTACACCGGCCGACAGAAGCTCGTCGACACGGGCGGACGCGTGGAGCGCTTCCAGCGCCGCGCGGCCAGAGGACGGCGCGCTTCGCGCGCCGGCAGCGGAGCCTAGGTAGGCGCCAAGCGTGGGTGGCGGCCGGGAGCCCCTGACCGCCTCGCGTGACGCACCCCTCGGCGGCCAGGCCGTCCTGGAGGGCGTGATGATGCGCGGAGTGCACACCTGGGCGGTCGCGGTTCGCAAGCCGTCCGAGCGCGGTCTCGGTGGGATCGAAGTTCAGAGGTTCCCACTCGACTCCTGGGCTCGCCGGCACCGCGTCTACCGCCTGCCGATCGTCCGGGGCGTGGTCGCGCTGGCCGAGTCGCTGGCCATCGGCCTGCGCGCACTTGGCATCTCGGCCAATGCGCAACTTCCGGAGGGTGAGGGCGAGCAGGTATCCGGGATGACCTGGTTAGCGGCGATCGTGATCGCGGTCGCGTTTGCCGTCGGCCTGTTCTTCATCGTGCCGCTTGGGCTCGCAGGGCTGGTGCGCAACAACGTCGGCCACTCCTCCGTGCTGTTCTGGGTGGCCGAGGGCGCACTGCGAACGGCGATCTTCCTCGGCTACCTGGCGCTGCTGACGCGCGTGCCGGACATGCGGCGGGTGCTCGAATATCACGGCGCCGAGCACAAGGTGATCTCCTGCTTCGAGGCTGGCGACGAACTGACCCCGGAGCGGGCCAAACTCTATTCGCGCCTCCATCCCCGCTGCGGCACGAGCTTCCTACTGGTGGTGATGATCGTGGCCATCATCGTGTTCGCCCCGATCGGCGTGCCGGTGTGGTACCTGTTGCTGATAACGCGCATCCTCGGGGTGCCGGTGATCGCTGGGCTGTCGTTCGAGATCATCAAGTGGGCCGGACGCAACCGCAGGCGGCCGTGGGTGCGGGCGCTGATGGCTCCCGGCTTGGCCCTCCAGCGGTTGACCACCCGCGAGCCGGACCTCGACCAGCTGTCGGTCTCGATCGCCGCGCTCGACGCGGTGCTGGAGATCGAGACGCCGGGGCAAGCCTCGGCCGAGGAGCTCGTCGGGCTGGAAGTGGTCGCGTAGTCTTCACGCCGTCGATGTCTTCGCGGGTGGTGATCGTCGGTGCGGGCTTCGGCGGGGTGGCTGCCGCGATCGAGCTGCGCCGCCACGGCTTCGACGACGTGACGATTCTCGAGCGGGGGCCGGGCGTAGGGGGGACGTGGCTGTACAACACCTATCCCGGGTGCGCCTGCGACGTGCCCTCGCACCTCTACTCGTTCAGCTACGCGCAGCGCGCGAACTGGTCGCGCCTGTGTTCCCCGCAGGAAGAGATCCTTCAGTACCTGGAGGGCGTGGCCCGAGATCACGGCGTTGACCGTCTCGTGGTACGTAACACCGACGTCACTTCCTGCGCCTGGGACGATCAGTCGTGTAAGTGCGCCGTCGAGAGCTCAGATGGGCGCAGCTGGGAGGCGGAGGCCCTGATCGTGGCCACCGGTCAGCTGGACCAGCCCGCGGCGCCTCGCCTCGAGGGGCCATTCGAAGGTCACAGCTTCCACTCGGCGCGTTGGGACCACGAGTACGACTTGCGCGGTAAGCGGGTCGCGGTGATTGGTACTGGTGCGAGCGCCGTCCAATTCATCCCCGAGGTGGCCAAGGAGGCCTCCCGCCTGTTCGTGTTCCAGCGCACGGGCAGCTGGTTTCTGCCGCGTAAGAATCGTCCCTACCCGGCCTGGCTGAAATGGATCTTCAAGCACGTGCCGGGGGTCGAGGCGTTTCGCCGTCGGTTCATCTACTACTACGGGGAGACGCTCACCTTGGCGATTCGCCACCCGCGGACCTGGGGCCGGATCGGCTGGGCTCGCTCGGCGGCGTTCATGCGCTGGCAGCTGAGGGATCGCGAACTTCGGCGCAAGGTGTGGCCGGACTACACGTGGGGGTGCAAGCGGATCCTGTTCAGTTCGTGGTTTTTGCCAGCCCTTTCCCGAGAGAACGTAGAACTGGTCACCGAGCCGCTCGCCCACTTCTACGAGCACGGGATCGCGACCGTCACCGGCACCGAGCGCGACGTCGATTGCATCATCTACGGCACCGGCTTTCGCACCACCGAGTTCATGTTCCCGATGGAGATCATCGGGACGGCGGGCCGTTCGCTGCGTGACGTGTGGACCGCCGGGCCGCACGCGCACTTGGGGATCTCAGTCCCCGGCTTCCCGTCCCTGTTCTTGGTCTACGGCCCGAACACCAACACCTCAGGAGGCTCGATCATCACCTACGAGGAGGCCCAGGCTTCCTACATCCGCCAGGCGCTCGAGCAGGTGCGCTACCGGCGCGCGGCGGCGATCGAGGTTCGGCCGGACATTGAGTCCGAGAGCGACCGCGAGGTACAGGAACGGTTCGCGGGGACCGCCTGGACGCAATGCGACTCCTGGTATCGCGATGAGCACGGCCGAATCGTCACCAACTGGCCCGGATACATGCGCGATTACGAGCGCCTGACGCGGTCCCTCGACCCCAGCGAGTACCGGTTCGTGCCGCAGCCAGACCGCGCGCCAGTCGCCGCCTGAGCCTCGCGCCGGTCGGGCTGTCGGAGCCCCTAGACCTACACTCGAAGCAGTCAATGATGGAAGAGTTGGTCTCACAAGTGGAGGAACGCTTCGCCGAGCTCGAGCGAGAGCTCTCCGACCCTGAAGTGATCGGCGACCGCGAGCGCTACACGGCCGCGGGCAAGGCCTACCGGGAACTCGAACCGGCCGCCAGGCTCGCGGCCGAGTACCGCCGCGTAGCGGACGATCTCGAGGGAGCTCGCGAGCTTCTGGCCGAGCACGGCGACGACGCCGAGGTGAGGGACATGCTCGAATCGGCGCGGGAGCGGCTGGAGGCGCTCGAGGAGGAAATCCGCCTGGCGATGGTCGAGCGCGATCCGAACGACGACAAGAACGTGATCGTCGAGATCCGGCCCGGCACCGGCGGCGATGAGGCTGCCCTGTGGGCCGGCGATCTGTACCGGATGCTGTCCCGGTACGCGGAGCGGCGTGGCTTCAAGGTCGAGCCGCTGGCGATCGGGGACGGGACCTATACGTTTGCGGTCAAGGGCGACGGCGCCTACTCGGTCTTCAAGTACGAGGCCGGCACCCACCGCGTGCAGCGCGTGCCAGAGACCGAGTCGCAAGGGCGGATCCACACTTCGACCGCCACCGTCGCCGTCCTTCCCGAGGCGGACGAGGTGGAGGTCGGCATCGACCCCTCCGAGCTGCAGATCGACGTCTATCGCAGCTCGGGGCCGGGCGGGCAGTCGGTGAACACGACGGACTCCGCGGTGCGCATCACCCACAAGCCGACGGGGATCGTCGTGTCGATGCAGGACGAGAAGTCACAGCTACAGAACCGCGAGCGTGCGCTGCGCGTGCTGCGCGCCAGGCTGTACGAGAGGGCCCTGGCGGAGCAGCGGGCGTCGATAGACGCCACCCGGGCCGCCCAAGTGGGCACCGGCGAGCGGGCCGAGAAGATCCGGACGTACAACTACGGCGAGAGACGGGTCAAGGACCATCGCGTGAACGTCCTGCTGCACAACCTCGACGCGATCCTGATGGGCGAGCTCGACGAGTTGACCGCCGCTCTCCAGGACGACGAGAAGCGCCGCCGACTCCAGCATGCTTGACACGACCGTCCGGTCGGTGCGCGACGTCATTCGGGCCGCCGCGGCCGCGCTTGCCGATGCCGGCTGCGACACCCCCCGGCTCGACGCGGAGCTTTTGCTCTGCGAAGCCCTCGGAGCCGGGTGGTCGCGGCCACGACTCGTGGCCGCTGACGCCGCGCCTTTGGATCCGGCGGCGCTCGCTCGCTTCGAGACCCTGCTGGCCCGCCGTCGGGTCCGGGAGCCGGTCGCCTACATCTTGGGCCGCAAGGATTTCCGCCGGATCTCGCTCACAGTCGATCGCCGGGTGCTTATCCCGAGGCCCGAGACAGAGCTGCTGGTCGAGGTCGGCCTGACGCTTCCATCCGCCGCGTGCGTCGTCGACATCGGCACCGGCAGCGGTGCCGTCGCGTTGGCGCTCAAGGACGAGCGGCCCGACCTCCGGGTGACGGGGATCGACGTATCCAATGACGCCTTGGCCGTCGCGCGCGCGAACGGCCGTCGACTGGGTTTGTCGGTGCGGTTCGTGGAAGCCGACCTGCTCGATAGCGCCACGTACGACGCGGTGGTGGCGAACCTGCCCTACGTGGCGGACAGGGTCGGCGGCCAGCTGGCGCCCGAGATTCGCCGGTATGAGCCGAGCGGGGCCCTGTTCGCCGGGAGCAACGGGCTCGACGTGATTGGTTTGCGATCTGGCCGGCCACGAGCGGGTCGTCGTCGGTCGCCGGTGACGGATTCGGCGCCGGTCGATCCGGCGGAAGCTGCGACCCGGTTCGAACGCTGCATGGCGGTCGGGGGGTTGGCCGTGTTCCCCTCCGACACCGTCTATGGCCTCGCCTGCAACGCCAACAATGCGTTCGCCGTCGAGCGGCTCTACCTGCTGAAGCGCCGCCCGCGCTCGAAACCGTCGGCGGTCATGTTCTTCGCGCTCGAGTCGGCGCTCGAGTCGCTGCCCGAGCTGGGCGCCCGGACTCGCGCGGCGCTGGCGCGGCTGCTCCCCGGACGCGTAGGCACCCTGGTGCCAAACACGGCTGGCCGGTTTCCGCTCGCGTGCGGGGAGGACGCTTCCACCCTCGGCCTACGCGTCCCGGCAGTTGAGGCGCTGGCGGAGGTCCGGGCCCCCGTGCTTCAGTCCAGCGCCAATCGCGCGGGCGGACCCGACCCGCGCACCCTAGCCGAGGTGCCGGAGCTGCTGCGCGTGGGGGTGGATCTGGTGATCGACGGCGGTGAGCTCCCGGGGACGCCTTCTACGGTGGTGGACCTGCGCTCCTATGAGCGAGACGGCTCGTGGTCCGTGATACGCCCCGGGGCGGTCTCAGAGCAGGCGCTGTCCGAGGCGTTGTAGGCCGCTGGTATCGTCGGGCGCGATGACGATCGAACTGCCGCCTGACTTCTTCAACCGCCCTGTGTCCGAGGTCGATCCCGAGATCGCCGACGTCCTCGCGCTCGAGCTCGACCGCCAGCAGCGGACGCTGGAGATGATCGCCTCGGAGAACTTCGCGCCGGTCTCCGTGCTCGAGTGCCAGGGCTCTGTGCTGACCAACAAATACGCCGAGGGTTACCCGGGCAAGCGCTACTACGGTGGGTGCGAGTACGTCGACGTGGCCGAGCAGCTGGCCATCGACCGAGCCCGTCAGCTGTTCGGGGCCGAGCACGCAAACGTCCAGCCGCACTCGGGCGCGCAGGCCAATGCCGCCGCCTACCACGCGCTGATGGAACCGGGCGACACGCTGCTGGGGCTCGAGCTGGCCCACGGCGGCCATTTGACGCACGGGATGAAGATCAACTTCTCCGGGCGGCTGTACCACGTGGTCGCCTATCACGTCGACCGCGAAGGCAGCGTGATCGACATGGACGAGGTCGATCGGCTGGCGCACGAGCATCGGCCAAAGGTGATCCTCGCCGGCTGGTCGGCTTACCCACGCTTTCTCGACTTCGAGCGCTTTCGCGAGATCGCCGACGCGGTCGGCGCTTACCTCGTGGTCGATATGGCCCACTTTGCGGGCCTGGTGGCGGCGGACCTTCACCCCAATCCCGTCCCCTTCTCCGATGTGGTCACCACCACGGTTCACAAGACGCTTGGGGGTGCCCGCGGGGGGATGATCCTGTGCCGCGAGGAGTTCGCACGCAAGATCAATTCGGCCGTGTTTCCGGGTCAGCAGGGAGGCCCGCTAGAGCACGTGATCGCCGGCAAGGCGGTCGCGCTGCGGATCGCGGGCTCGGAGGCGTTCCGCGAGCGCCAGGAGCGGACCGTCGAGGGAGCGCGCGCCGTCGCCGGCGAGCTGCTGTCCGCCGGGGGCGGCGTCAACGTGCTCACGGGCGGCACCGATGTCCATCTGGTTCTGTGCGACCTGCGCGAGTCGTCGCTTGACGGAAAGCAAGCCGAGGATCGGCTCGCGACAGTCGGGATCACCGTCAACCGCAACGCTGTGCCGTTCGATCCAAGGCCGCCTGCGGTGTCCAGCGGGCTGCGGATCGGGACGCCCGCGCTGGCGACTCGCGGCCTCGGTGTTGAGGATTTCCTCGAGGTCGGCAGGATCATCGCCGAGGCGCTTCAGCCCGAGGGGTTCGAGGAGCGCCAGCCAGCGCTGGCCGAGCGAGCGGCGGCGATCGCCGACCGCTACCCGCTGTACGTGGGGCTAGGGACCGCGGCGGCGGTCTGAGCGCCGCGGCGAACGTCTGAGCGGCGCCGCGAACGTCTGAGCGACCGCGGGGCCCGTCCCGCCGTCTGCAACAACTTTGTGCCGGCAGGTGCGGACCGGGCCATTCGAATCGATACTGGCGTCGTGTCACCGCAGGAGCGTGCTTACGAGCACAAACTCAGCGTCGTCGGCCAGAAACGTGCTCGCAAGCACGCTATTCGTGACGCAGCGAACAAACCTCCTGTCGCCGCGCCAGTTTGGGCTTTAGAGCACGTTCTCGGGAGGGGCGACCGGGAGGTCGCGCGGATCGCGGACGTTCAGAAGGGGTTCGCAGTCCACGAGCAGCTCGTGGAGGCCGGGCTCGGCAGGAGCGCCATCGCTCATCGTGTGCGTACCGGGAGGCTTCACCCGTACCACAAGGGTGTCTACCTCGTTGGGCGGAGATCCCTTGAGCCACTCGGACGAGAGATGGCAGCTGTCCTGCGATTCCGCGGGCATGCCATCCTCAGCCACCGCAGCGCGGCGTGTGTCTGGGGCTTGCTCACCGAGCCGCCGCAAGAGGTCATCATGACGATCGTTTCCAAGCAGGGTCGTTTCCTTCCCGGAGTCCGCGTCCACCGCACGAGATCCGTGCGGCGATCCGGCGCGCTCGGAACCGCAAAGGTGCTGTCAGGCTCGCCCGTCTGCTCGACGCCGGTCACCCCTCTGGCTTCACGCGCTCCAGAGCGGAGCGCCAGATGCGCGCACTGTTACGCGCCGCCGAGCTACCGCAACCTCGGGCGAACGTGCCGCTGCTCGGATATGTCGCCGATTTCCTCTGGGCGGAGCACCGGTTGGTCGTCGAAGTTGATGGCTACCTGTTCCACTCAGACAAAGCCTCATTCGAAAGAGATCGCCGCCGGGATCAGGTGTTTGCGGCGGCTGGCCACACCGTCATTCGGGTCACCTGGACGCAGCTGTTGAACGAGCCATTGGCGGTGGTTGCGCGGATCGCCCAGGCACTAGCGGCGCGGGCGGCATAGCCCTTCGCTGGCGCGCGCGGCGGCAGCGCCGTAGCACTCGCGGCACGCACGGCATACCCTTCGCTCGTAACCAGTCCTGTCGGGCTGGCATGCTTTCTCAGGCTCAATGTCCTACTGGGACGCCGTATTCGCATTCCTAGTCGCGATGGTCATCGCGACGGTGCTCACGCCGCTTGCGGCCAGGCTGGCGCGGCGTATAGGCGCGACCGCCAAGCCGACCGAGCGCGGCCTGGCCCAGAAGGAGACCCCGCAGCTCGGTGGCCTGGCGATTCTGATCGGCGTCCTCGTGGCGGCCGCCATCTGGCTGCCGGATGCGATCCACCTCCCGCGAACGGTCGGCGCGCTCAAGGGCACAGGCGGGACCGTCCACACTTGGTGGGTCGCCGCTGGCGCCTGCCTGATCGCGCTGGTCGGTGCGACAGACGACGCACTCGACCTGTCCCCGGCCGTGAAGCTGGCGGGACAAATCGCTGCGGCGGTGCTCGCGGTCAAGGGCGGGGTCAAGGTGACCGATTTGACGCTCCCGTTCATAGGAACGCTCCAGTTCCCGAACGCGGGCGATTACCTGACGGTCCTCTGGCTCGTGGGAATGATGAACGTCGTCAACTTCTCCGACGGCGTCGATGGTCTGGCGGCCGGGCTGTGCACGATCGACGGCGTCGCGTTCTCGATCATCGCTTTCGATCTGCACGTCGGCGCGGCCGGGGTCCTGGCCGCGCTGACGGCGGGCGCGGCGCTCGGGTTTCTGTTTCACAACTTCCATCCGGCTTCCGTGTTCATGGGCGACTCGGGAGCCAACCTGCTCGGCTACCTCTTAGGCGTCGTGGCAGTAGTGGGTTCGCTGAAGACGAACGCGGTCGTGGCACTGGTCGTGCCGCTGTTCATCCTCGCCGTGCCGTTCCTCGACACCGGTTTCGTAGTCGCCAAGCGACTGAAGTACGGGCGCAAACCCTGGTCTGCCGACGCCAACCACTTCCACCACCGGATGGCCAGGATTGGGTTCAGCCAGAAGAAGACGGTCGCCTACCTGTACGGCTGGACCGTGATGCTGGCCGCCGTGGCGATCGCCGCGCGGTTCGTTCCGTATTCCGATCACCACGGTCACTACCGGCTCGGATGGTCCGTGCTCATGGGGGCGATCCTCCTGGTCGCGCTGGCGGCCAGCGTCTATTTGGTGTACGTGCTCGAGATCCTCAAGTTCAAGCGACACCGTGCGCACGAGCTCCGAACGCTCGACCCAGGCACGAGCGAGCACGAGATCGAAGCCAGCGTCAGTCGAGACATCGAGACCGGCGAGTTCGAGCGCGTCGGGTGAGCCGCCCCCAGCGCGCACTGCTCGGCCTGGTGGCCCTGGTCACAGCGTTGGCCGGGATCGCCCGGTACGTGAACGGGTTCTCGCAGGTGGCGGCATTCGTACTGGCCACGCTCGCGCTCGCCGGCGGAGCCTGGATCGTGTCGTTCGCGACCGAGCAGATCGGGGAGCGATTTGGACCCGCGGTAACCGGCGTGCTGCAGTCGACGGTCGGCAACTTGCCCGAGTTCTTCGTCGTCATCTTCGCTCTGAACGCCGGCCAGCTGGTCGTCGCGCAGACTGCGCTCGTGGGCTCGATCCTGGTCAACGCCTTGCTTGTGTTGGGGCTGGTGGTCGTGGCCGGCGCCACTCATTCGCGCGAGAAGGTGATGCGCTTTAGCCCGCGGCTGCCGAACGACACGGCGACCCTGGTGCTGGTCGCGACGTTCATCATCGTGCTGATCGGGCTGGCGAATGCGGCCCATGACCCCGCAAGCCATCACGTAAAGACGGTCTCGATCGTGGGCGCAATCGCGATCCTCTTGGTCTACGGCTTGTGGCTGCGCCAGTATCTCCGGTCGGACGATGTCGTTCGTCCCCATGTGGAGCCGCGGCTCGGCGCGGTCACCGGCGTTGTC